>DASVVF010000047.1:0-2200 GCA_036386695.1 Catenuloplanes sp.
GTGGCTGGACTGGACCAAGGGGGACCGGGTCTTCGAGGTCATCGACGCCCGCACGCTGCAGGTGCTCCGTAAGGTCAACATGGGGCAGAAGCTCGCCGAGTTCGGGCTCAAGGGCGCGAGCTCCGCAGTCCGACCGATGGCACTGTCGCCCGACGAGCGCTTCGCCTACCTGCAGGTGTCCTTCCTGCACGGGTTCGTGGAGTACGACCTGGAGCTGGACAAGGTCACCCGGGTGGCCCAGTTGCCGCTGTCCGAGGAGGCCAGCAAGCTACGCCGGGACCAGTACGTGCTCGACTCGGCCCACCACGGGATCGCGATGAGCGGCGACGGCACGAAGCTCTGCGTCGCGGGCACCATGTCCAACTACGCCGCCATCGTGTCGCGCGACTCGTTCCGGCACCGGACGTTGCCGCTGGGGGCACGGACCTACTGGGCCACCACCAGCGCCGACGGCAAGTACTGCTACGTCTCCGTCGCCGGGGACGACACGGTCTCGGTCATCTCGTACGCCACCGAAGCCGAGGTCGCCCGGATCCCCGTCGGCGATCACCCGCAGCGGGCCCGGACGGCGAAGCTGGCGGAGTCGGTGCTGCGGTAGGTGGCCGACGACGTGCCGCGGCAGCGGTCGCCCGGTCAGTGTGGCCGGGCGGCCGCCAGCAGCGACGCGGTGGCCTGGCCGGGCCAGGTGCCGGTCAGGGTCAACGCCTCCGGATCGCCGGTCCACCCCGATGATCCGGGCCCGCCGGGGTCGTCGAGCACCCGCGCGACGAGCAACCCGACGGAGTCCGTCACCATGGCCGTCGGGTCGTTGTCGTCGACCCGGACCACCGCGTTGACCGCGGGGACGTTGGACGCCGGCGTACCGCTGCCGCGCACGGACACAGTGGTCTCTCGGCGGTGCCGGGAACCATCGATCTCGACGAACTCCTGCGCCTGGCGCGCACCGGTGAAGATGGTGTGCGCCAGCACGGTGGCGTAGACGGGGTCACCGCACGCGTCGTAGACCCAGCGCCGGCCGAGGACGGAATGCTCGGTGGTGCCCACCAGCCAGTTGTCGGCGCCGTCGAGCGGCGCGCCACGGTAGGTGAGCGGAACCTGCAGCAGCGGCCCGGCACCGGCGCGGACGAGGAGCGTCTCGATCCCGACCTCACCGGCGGGATCGTCGAACCGGTAGGCCGCCACCCGGCGGATGTCCGCGGCGCCCGCCGCGCGGTACCAGGGGCGGCCGGGCAGCCAGCCCGCCAGCAGCTCCAGCTTGGTGGGACGCAGCTCGGCCGGATACACAATCGCCATGCCGGCCAGGCTAGTCGATCCGTGACCAGAGGACGGGCCGGCTCCCTGGGGGAACCGGCCCGTCCCATTCCGCTGGTGCGGGTTTCGCTGAGGGTGGTGGGTCTGCTGGTGGCGGCCGGCGGCCGCGCACCCCGGGCTGGTCGCCCGGCCCGCCTCAGCGGATGGTGATGGGCCTGGAGACGCTCGGAACCCCGTTGGCGTCCATGGCGAACAACATGTAGGGACCCGGCAGGACGACGCCCGGATCGGTGGGGATGGTCAGCCGGTACCCGCCGGTCACCGCGGTCGGAGTCAACGCGATCCGTCGCTGGTCGGTGTTGACCGTGTGGGTGGCGGTGCCCAGCCGGACCAGCGAGAACCTGGTCACCGCGCGGTCGGTGGCCACCGTGATGGCGGCGCCGTACCCGGCGGTGGTCGGTGCGCTGGTGATGGCCGGGCGGGACTTCAACGTGCCGTCCGCGTTGAGCAGGTACGGCGGGGTGAACATCTCCGCGTTGAAGTGGTTGGTCGAGCAGCTGCCGCACATTCCGCCGCCGCCGACGAACACCCTCGCGTCCGGCATCAGCACCGCGACGCTGTGGTAGTTCCTCGGCACGGCACCCGGGGCCAGCGTGGTGAACGTCTCGGTGGCCGGGTCCCACATCTCGGGGTTGAGCACGGAGGTGTTGTCCGAGAACGGCACCGGGTAGGCCTGCCCACCGAGCGCCAGAACCTTGCCGTCCGGCAGCACCACGCTGTTGTGGTACGCCCGGGCGTACGCCATCGACGCGACCTTGCGGGTCGTGACGGTGCTGGTGCCGCTGATCGTGACCACGTGGGCGTTGGCCGTCGCGTTGGAGTCCTGGTAGTGCGGTGCGCCGCCGAGGGTGAGGATCTTGCCGGTGTCGTACATGACGGCCGTGCCGTT
>DASVVF010000048.1:0-3154 GCA_036386695.1 Catenuloplanes sp.
ACGGCGAGCTGCTGGTGCGCGGCGACTACGTGATGCTGGGCTACCTCGACGACCCCGGCTCGACCGCAGAGGCCATCGACGCCGACGGCTGGCTGCACACCGGCGACGTCGGCCGGTTGGACGAGCGTGGCTACCTGACCATCACCGACCGGTTGAAGGACATGTACATCTGCGGCGGCTTCAACGTCTACCCGGCCGAGGTGGAGCAGGTGCTGGCCCGGCTGGCCGGGGTCGCCGAGTCGGCGGTGGTCGGTGTGCCCGACGGTCGACTCGGCGAGGTCGGGAAGGCGTACGTGGTGCCCCGCCCGGGCCACGAGTTGACGGCGGCGGCGGTGCTGGCGTTCTGCAAGACCCGGTTGGCCAACTACAAGCTGCCCCGCCAGGTGGAGTTCCGCACCGACCTGCCCCGCAACCCGGCCGGCAAACCGCTCAAGTACCTGCTCCGGGAGGAGACACCGTGACCGACAGCGCCGGGCCGGATCAGCAGTCGACCACCGCCGAGGAGGTGGTGCGCTACGAGCGGCGGGGGGCGGCCGCCGTGGTCACGATGAACCGCCCCCGGTACCGCAACGCGCAGAACTCCGCCATGACCTATGCGCTGGACGCGGCGTTCACCCGTGCGGTCGATGACGCCGACGTCGCGGTCATCGTGCTCGCCGGCGCGGGGGACCACTTCTCCGCCGGTCACGACATCGGCTCCCCCGGGCGCGACGTGGACCGCTCCTTCGAACGTCGGGCGGTGCTGTGGTGGGACCACGTGGACCGGGCGGGCGCCGATCAGCGGTACGCCCGTGAGATCGAGGTCTACCTTGGCATGTGCCGGCGTTGGCGGGAGATACCCAAGCCGACCATCGCCATGGTGCAGGGCGCGTGCGTCGCCGGCGGGCTGATGCTCGCCTGGGCCTGCGACATGATCATCGCGGCGGAGGACGCGTTCTTCGCCGACCCGGTGGTGCGGATGGGCATCCCGGGTGTGGAGTACTTCGCCCACCCGTGGATGGTCGGCCCGCGCTTCGCCAAGGAGATGTTGTTCACCGGGGACCGGTTCGGCGCCCGGCGGGCGTACGAACTCGGCATGGTCAACCAGGTGGTGCCCCGGGCCGGGTTGGTCGAGCGCACCTTCGCCACCGTGGACCGGATCGCGGCGATGCCGCCGTTCGGCCTGGCCCTGGCCAAGCGGGCGGTGAACCAGTGTGAGGACCTGATGGGCCTGCGCCCCGGGATGGACTCCGTCTTCGGCCTGCACCACGTGGCGCACGCGCACAACGCCGAGGTGTCGGGCAATCCGCTGGCCGGCATGGACGCCACCGCCATGAAACGCGCCGCGTCATGACCGCCGCGCCAGCGTGCGGATCAGCATGACGGCCGGATCCGGGCCGGCCGATGACCACGGCCGCCCCGCTGAGCACGACGGGCCCGAACAGCACGACGGGCCCGAGCACGGCGACGGGGACGGCGTGGATCTGGACCTCGACGCCGGGGCGCTCGCGTTCCAGAGCGAGGTCCGCCGGTGGTTGGCCGCGCACGTGCCGGCCGTACCGCTGCCCGGGGTGGACAGTGCGGCCGGCGACGCCGCGCATCGGGCGTGGGAACGGCAACTGGCCGCGGCGCGGTTGTCGGTCGTGTCCTGGCCGGCGCGGTACGGCGGCCGGGACGCCCCGCCCCTGCACTGGCTGATCTTCGAGGAGGAGTACCACGCCGCCGGCGCTCCGATGCGGGTCGGCCAGAACGGCATCTTCCTGCTCGCCCCGACCTTGTTCGCGCACGGCACGCAGGAGCAGCGGGACCGTCTGCTGCCCCGGATGGCGCGCGCCGAGGACGTGTGGGCCCAGGCGTGGTCGGAGCCGGACGCCGGCAGCGACCTGGCGGCGATCCGGTCGGTGGCCACCCGCACCGACGGCGGGTGGTTGCTGTCCGGGCAGAAGACCTGGAGTTCCCGGGCCGCGTACGCCGACCGGGCGTTCGGGCTGTTCCGCACCGACCCGACCGAGCGGCGGCATCGCGGGCTGACGTATCTGATGTTCGACCTGCGGGCCGAGGGTGTCACCGTGCGGCCGGTCCGCCAACTCGGTGGCGCCACCGGCTTCGCCGAGATCTTCCTGGATCGGGTCTTCGTGCCCGACGCCGACGTCCTGGGTGGGGTCGGCGACGGCTGGCGGGTGGCGATGAGCACGGCCAGCCACGAGCGCGGCTTGTCGCTGCGCAGCCCGGGGCGGTTCAGCGCGGCGGCCCACCGGCTGGTCGAGCTGTGGCGGGAGACCGGCGACCCGGCCGACACGGCGCTGCGCGACCGGGTGGCCGACTCCTGGATCGGCGCCCAGGCGTACCGGATGCACAGCTTCGCCGCGATCAGCCAGCCACCCGGCGGCGGCCCGTCACCGTTCGCGGCCAGCATGACCAAGGTCTTCTGGTCCGAACTGGACATCGCCCTGCACGAGACCGCCCTGGACCTGCTGGGCCCGCACGGCGAGCGGCGCGGACGGGACGACCCGTGGCCGGACGGTTACCTGTTCGCGCTGGCCGGCCCGATCTACGCCGGCACCAACGAGATCCAACGCAGCGTCATCGCGGAACGGTTGCTGGGCCTGCCCCGTGAGCAGCGATGAGGTTGACCCTGTCGGCGGAGCACCGCCAGTTCGGAGCGAGCCTGCACGACCTGCTCACCGACACCGACGTGGCGGCCGCCACCGCGGCCTGGGCCTCCGGACACCACACCGCCGGGCTGTCGTTGTGGCGTCGGCTGGCCGACCTCGGTGTCACCGGGCTCGCCGTGCCGCACCGGTGGGGCGGCGTGGGCGCGCACCCGCTGGACATGCTGGTCGCCTGCGAGGAACTCGGGCATCACGCGGTGCCCGGCCCGGTCGCCGAGACGGTGGCCGCGGTGCCGACACTGCTGTGCGGGGTGGACGACGAACTCGCCGGGCGGTGGCTGCCCGACCTGGCCGACGGCACGTTGATCGCCACCCTCGCCGCCCCACCGCGCTTGCCGTACGCGGTCGACGCCGACGCCGCGGGTCTGGTACTGCTCTCCGACGACGGCCGGCTGTGCCACGGCGTACCGGAGACCGGCTGGCCGTCGGTGGACGAAACCCGGCGGCTGTTCGCGGTGCGCGCCGGCACGGTGCTGGCCACCGGGCCGGTGGCGGCCCGGGCC
>DASVVF010000049.1:0-2047 GCA_036386695.1 Catenuloplanes sp.
GGCCGCCGAGCGCGCCCGGGCCGACTTCCACGAGGCGTACCAGGCGAAGGGCACCGGCGCCGGCATGGCCGCGTTCATCACGATGACGTCCTGGCAGGGCGAGTTCACCGACGACTACTTCGCCCAGCCCGCACCCGATCCGGCGATGTTCGGGATGCCGACCGAGGACGACGGCACCCGCGACGACCCGCTGCTGTCGAAGAACTCGTGGGCGATCAGCGACTACCGCCCCGACGCCAACGCGCTCACCGCCGCGCCGACCCGGATCGTGATCGCGGTCGGCGAGGAGTCAGCCGGCACGTACACCGCGCGAACGGCCGCCGGCGTCGCGGCTCTGCTCGGCCAGCAGGCCACGGTGTTCCCCAGCCACCACGGCGGCTTCCTCGGTGGTCAGTTCGGCTACGCGGGCAAACCCGAGGAGTTCGCGGTGCGCCTGCGCGAGGTGCTGGCCACCGGCTGACCGTCGCGGGTCCGCGCAGCCGGCGACGCACGCACCCCGCCGGCCGGTGCAGCCACGGCGCGTCGTCGAGCCATCCGTGGCCGGTGAGGTCGATTGGACAGGCACTGACAGGATGTGTCGATGAACGACTCGGCGCCTGTCGCGGTGGCTCATCGGGCCTGGCGTTGGTGGGGCGTGCTGCGGCTCGCCGTCGTCGTGCTGTGGCTGTCCGCGGCGGTGGGCGCCTGGTGGACGGCACCCCGCAAGCACAGCTACGACCAGGCCCGGTCGGACCTGGCCGTGGGCCGTGTGACGGCGTACCAGTGGGGTGACCGGTGGGACGCCGACAGCTCACGGCGGTGGTTCGGCGGTACCACCCTGGAGTCGTCGTCGGGCCCGCTCGGGCCGGTGTTCGCGTGGCGGACCCCGGATGGTCGGGTGCGCTGGACCGACACCCGCGACTACGGCCAGATCACCACCACCGGCGCCGTCGACACGGAAGGCTATGCCGGAGCCGGCGCGGTGGGTATCGCGCAGGACCTGCGGGCCGCCGGCCTGGAAAACCGGGGCGGTGACGTCGACCCGCTCGGATCGGCCCTCGCCTGGGTCGGCTTGCTCTTCGCCGCCTTGGTTCTCGGCGTGGTCGTCGCCGGACCGGGTCCGCTGCTCGGCACCCGGTGGTTCTGGTTCTGGCTGGTATCCGGCGTCCCGTACGGACTCGGGTTGCTGTTCTGGCTGGCCCGGGAGCGTCCGTGGGCGCGTGCGGTACCGCCGGCCGCCGCCGCGGGCCGCCCGCGGCGGCGGCTCAGCGGCCTGCTGGGTTTCTGCTACGGCATCCTTGCGTCGATCCTGGTCAGCATCGGGCTGCTGATCCTCCACGGCCTGCTCGGCGACCGCTGGGTGCCGAGCCCTGACGGGTAGTGATGCTGGTGTTGGTTCGTCGCGGTCGACGCCCCGGCGGTGGCGCCATTGAGGTCGCGGCCGCAGGATCGAACGCGGCCGGGTGCCTGGTTCGGGTAGCGGGCGGGATGAGGAGGCGTGGTGCGGACAGCGGCGGGCCCCGGCCCCGATCCTGACGTGTGCTCGCGGTGGCGGCTGACGCCCGGGCCGGTGTTGGACGACCGGGTGACTGGCACCTGGGCCGCTACCCGGAACGGCGCGGCACTCGTGGTCAAGTACTTCGACTTCGCGACGTTCACCGACTGGCGTTACCCGTTGCGGGTGGCGGCGGCGTGCGGCGGTTCTTCACCGCTCAGAACAGGTTCCCCGCGCAGGCCAGCCCGCAGGCGCCGAACGTGACCGGCGGCCACCACGCCCACCCGGGGTCCACCAGGACGCCAGCGCCGGCCACGCGAACACGATCAGCCCGGGACCATCGCGCTACAGAGCACACACGTCTCCCAGGCGTTCACCATGACAACAGGCCTTGCCGGCGACGAGATCGGGGTCCTGATAAGGGCGATCGTCGAGGCGCTCCCAGCCCTCGGGCTGTCCGAGGAGCAAGCGGCCGCGGTCCGTAGCAACGCGGCCGTCATCGAGGGTGAACTTGGCCGCAGCCAGCAAAACTCGGGCGTCGTCGCCACGATGATGAGCCGCACGCTGGAGGTT
>DASVVF010000050.1:0-2723 GCA_036386695.1 Catenuloplanes sp.
TGCTCGTACTCGACGTCCTCACGTTCGGCCGGTGCGCACAGTGCCCGGTCGGCGGCGCTCCGGTCCAGCCGGTCGATCCGCTGATACCGGAACAGCCGCTCGGAGTACGACTTCGCCGCCGACAGCACGGCCGGCAGGTGCGGCAGCCCGGCGCCCACCACGATGACGGGCAGCCCGGACTGGCTGAGCTCGTGGCAGGCCGCGCACAGGGCGGACACGTCGTCGGGGCCGAGGTCCTGCATCTCGTCGATGAAGACGGCGACCCCCTTGCCGACATCGGCCGCGAGCCCGCCGAGGTCGGTGAACAGCTCCACCAGGTCGATCTCGATGTCGCCGCTGTCGGCACGCCCGGTGACCGCCGGTACGTCGATGCCGGGTTGCCAGCGGTCGCGCAGCTTCGGCGCGGGGCCGCCCGGGGCGCCGCGCGACCCGAACGACTTCAGCACCCCGAGGACGTGGTCGATGCGGTGGGGGGCCCGGTGCTGCGGGGTGATCTCCCGGACGGCCGTGTGCAACGCGGCGGCGACCGGCCGGCGTAACGACTGGTCCGGGCGGGCCTCGATCTTGCCGGTCCCCCACAGCCGCCCGATGGCCTGCGACCGCAGCGTGTTCAGCAGCACGGTCTTGCCGACCCCGCGCAGCCCGGTGAGGACCAGGCTGCGCTCCGGGCGCCCACGGGCCACCCGTTCCAGCACGATCTCGAAAACGTCCAGCTCACGGCCCCGGCCGGCGAGTTCCGGCGGGCGCTGACCGGCGCCGGGGGCGTAGGGATTGCGGATCGGGTCCACGCTGGCACCGTATCGGCGTTTCTAGCGTCCGGGCTAGAACCTGCTAGAACGGGCTAGGGCGTGTCGCCGCCTACCGTACTCTAGGGCTTTCTAGGGTGGTGGCTAGAGAGTCCGGGTCAGCGCAGCCGCAGACACAACACGAAGTCCAGCGTGTCCAGTTCGCTGTTGAAGAAGTACCAGTTCGTGTAGCCACTGACCTGCGAGCACTTGGTCTTGGCGTCCGCCTCGCCGTTGGTCGGCCCGTCGAAGCGCTTCAGCACCTGGTACGTCTTCTGCCCACACACCACAATGGTCATCCGGGGCTGGGTCGCCGAACCGTCGTTGCGCACACACTGACCGGTGGTCACGAACCGGGCGTCGGTCGACACCTCCGGCGCGGGGGTCGACGCCGCCGACGCGGCCACCGTCGGCGCGACCCCGCCGCCCGGTGCCGGCGTGCCGGCCGTGGTGTCGTCCGGCCTGCCCAGCACCACGTACGCCGCCGCCAGCGCGCCGCACACCACGACCACCAGACTGACCACCAGGGCCAGCAGCGGCACGCTCAGCCCGCCCCGCCCGGCTCCCCGGGGCGGCCGGCCCGGCGCCAGGGGGACCGGTCCGGGAGCCGCCGGCCCCCTGCCGCCCAGCCCGTACGCCGGCGACCGGTCCTGGCCGTAGCCGCTGCCGTAGCCCGCGCCGGTGTCCGGCTGACTTCCGTAGCCCGCGCCGGTGTCGGGCTGACTTCCGTAGCCCGCGCCGGTGTCGGGCTGACCCCCGTAGCCCGCGCCGGTGTCGGGCTGACCCCCGTAGCCGGGGTCGGCGTACGTCGGTCCCCCGTGCCGTGACTCGCCGTAGCCGGCCGCCGGGCCGTAACCGGTGGGT
Source organism: Catenuloplanes sp. (assembly GCA_036386695.1). GTDB lineage: Bacteria > Actinomycetota > Actinomycetes > Mycobacteriales > Micromonosporaceae > DASVVF01. Next base: position 1,650 of record DASVVF010000050.1, read on the forward strand.
GCGCCAGGGGTGTTCTCCGGTGCCGCCCCACGCCAGCCCTCCGGCTGACCGGCACCCCAGGGATCCGACGGCGGGTCGTACCGGGGGGAGGGCTCGGGTGCCGAACGAGGCTGCCGCGGTGGGTCGGGGTACGGCCCGCCGGGCGGTCCGTATTGAGACATCGGTGCCTCCTGGCAAGGTGGGACGCGGCCATCCTGGCGTGCCCGGCGGTGCTGTGGTCACCGTAGCGTGACCCGCCGGCCGCACAACGGTGCGCGCCGGCCACATTTTCCCACGGCCCGGGCGGCCACCCGTACCGCTAACATGCCGGCACATGGCCCACCTGACCGTCGCCTGCTGCGCCGTGCTGGGCGCGGTCGTCGGCGCCCTGCTGCCCCGGGTCGCGTACCGGCTGTCCGTGCCGGCCGGAGCGCCACCCCGCTCGGCCTGCGACGCCTGCGCCGGGCCGTTTCCCCCCGGGGGTGCCGGTTGGGTACGCCTCGGCGGCCGCTGTCCGGCCTGTCACGCCCGGCTGGGCCCGCGCGGCTGGCTCACCGCGACGGCGACCATGCTCGGCTTCGCCGCCCTTGGCTGGGCATTCGGCCCCTCACCGGTGCTCGCCCCCTACCTGGCGGTGGCCGGCGCCGGAGTGCTGCTGGCCTTCGTCGATGTGGCGTGCCTGCGCCTGCCCAACCCGGTGGTCGCCGCGACCCTGGTCGCCGGGGCGGTGCCGTTGACCGTCATCGCGGTCCTGGCCGGCGAGCCCGGGCGGATCGGCCGGGCTTCGCTGGCGGCGCTCGGCTGCTTCACCGGGTACCTGATCATCGCGGTGCTCCCCGGCGCCAACCTCGGGTTCGGCGACGTCAAGCTCGCCGGGGTGCTCGGCTTCCTACTCGGCTGGCTGAGCTGGCCGGCGGTGCTGCTCGGCGTGCTGATCCCCCACCTGATCAACGGCCCGGTGGCGGTCGGCCTGCTGGTGAGCCGACGGGCCGGGCGCGGCACGCACCTGCCGCTCGGGCCGGCGTTGCTGGCCGGCGCGTTGATCGCCGTAGTGGTCGCCACCCGGCTCTCCCCCGGCTGACCCGACCCGCCGAG
>DASVVF010000051.1:0-4361 GCA_036386695.1 Catenuloplanes sp.
CTCACCATCTCCACCCACAGGGTAGGCGTATCAGCCGCCTGGGCGACGAATGCCACCTCGGCCCCGCGGCCGTGCAGCAACAGGTGCCGGGCCAGCTCGCTGAGCGCGGTCGCGACCCGGATCTGGTCCTGGTTTCCCAGCCCGATCGCGGCGGCCACCTGCCGCCCCCGCTGCCGGACGACGAAAATGTCCTGCTCCACCCGCAGCGACAGCCGCAGCAGCGGGCCGACGGACACCCCGTCGACGCTGGTCACTGCCATGCCCGGGCCGCCACAACGCAACCGTCGTCGCGCCGGACCCCGGCGTCGCGCAGGATCGTGGCCGCGATCACCTGTGGTGAGCGGTCGAACAGGTCCGGGTAGTCGCCGGCCTCCCACCGCTCCACCACCCCGTCGGAGTGCAGGACGACAACCGCCGACGGCGGCAGCGGATACCGGTATTCGCGGATCGCCCGCCGCTGGTGACCGGCGATCCCGGGCAGTGACACCATGCTGCGGCGGACCCCCGCGGCGAACACGGCGCCGGCGATGTTGCCCAGGCCGGCGTACCGCACGGTGTTCTCCCGGTGGTCCAGTTCGGCCACCGCGACGGCGGCGCCGCGGGTGTGCGCCAGGGCGCCGTGCAGGGTCTCCACAATGGCCGCCGGGCCGCCGGGCGGGGCGTCCTGGAAGGCATGCACCGCGGACTGCGCGGCCGCCGCGGCGAGCCGCCCGTGCCCCAGCCCGTCACAGACGAGCACCTGGTGGCGCCCGTCGCGCACGCGGACCGCGAAGCCGTCCCCGCTGACCGGCTCGCCGGTCAGCGGGCGGGCCAGCCCGGCGGCCCAGCCCGGTGCCGGCGCCGCGCCCGGCCACACCTGGGCGGCCACCACGGTGCCCCGGCCGGGTACGGAATGCAGGTCGCACCAGGTCGCCTGGCGCGCGATGGCGCCCAGGCCGATCCCGAGGGTGCCCGTGGTGGAGTGCCCGTCGCCCAGCGATCGGGACAGGTCGGCCATCCCCGGACCGGAGTCGAACCCGATCAATTCGACGCCGGCCTCGATCGCCCCCGGGGCGCCGGTGCGCACCGGCCGCAGCAGCAGGCTGCCGTCGACCGCGTGCTTGACCAGGTTGCTGGCCAGCTCGGCGGCGACGATGGCCAGGTCGGAGACCCGGCGTTCGGGCATCCCCAGCTCCGCGGCGAGGCGCTCGGCGGCCCGCCGCACGGCGGACGCGGCGCTGGACTCCTCGACCCGGAACCACTGCCCACCGTCGAGGAGCCGGTCGGATACCGCCATCGGCCCTCCGCTCGTCAGCACCGTCGCCCGCAGCGGGCCCCGGACCTCACCGTGACCATTTGGTCACGGTGATGCAGGTGCCGCGACCCACGGCGGTGTCGATGTCGAACTCGTCCACCAACCGGCGGGCGCCGCTGAGTCCCAGGCCGAGCCCGCCACCGGTGGTGTAGCCGTCGGTGAGGGCCAGGTCGAGGTCGGCGATGCCGGGGCCATGGTCGGCGAAGACGATGCGGATACCCCGCCGGCGGCCGTTGTCGACGGTACTGACCTGCACCGTCCCACCACCGCCGTAGACCAGCGTGTTGCGGGCCAACTCGCTGGCCGCGGTCACCAGTTTGGTCTGGTCGACCAGCGACAGCCGCACCGCGACGGCGGCGGACCGGACCAGTTGGCGGACCCGTACGACGTCCTCGTCGGCGACGATCGGCAGCGTCTCGGCGGCACCCGGACCGGCGGCTCCCGCGGTCATGACGCCGTGGGCGCCGGGACGTCGTCCCCGGCGTCGTCTCCGTCGGCCGGCTCCGGGTCGGCCGCGGCGCGGGCCTCGGCCAGCAGGTCCATCCCCCGTTCGACGTTCAGCGCGGTGCGGATACCGGGCATCGACAGACCCAGCTCGACCAGGGTGATGGCGACCGCCGGCCGCATGCCGACGACGACGGTCTCGGCGTCCAGGACGCGGGAGATGGCGGCGATCGTGGACAGGGTGCGCCCGACGAAGGAATCGACGATGTCCAGCCCGCTGATGTCGATGATCACCCCGTCGCAGCCGGTGGCGACGATCCGGTGGGCCAGATCCTCCTGCAGACGCAGGGCCACCTGGTCCGCCAGGTCGGTCTGGATCGACACCAACAGGATGTCGCCGATCTTGAGCACCGGTACGCGGTCCATGCTCAGCCCTCCCGGCGCGCCGGCCGCCGGCTGGTCTGGACACCGGTGCCGCGCAGTGCGTGGCGCAACGCGTCGGCCAGGCTGGCCTTGGTCACGATGTCGCCGAACTCGATACCCAGGGCCACGATGGTCTGGGCGATCTGCGGGCGGATGCCGGAGATGATGCACTCGGCCCCCATCAGCCGGGCGGCCACCACGGTCTTGAGGATGTGCTGGGCGACCTGGGTGTCCACCGCCAGCACGCCGGTGATGTCGATGATCGCGTACGGCGAGCTGGTGTCGACCAGGGTCTGCAGCAGCCGTTCCATCACGACCTGGGCGCGCGCCGAGTCGAGGGTGCCCACCAGCGGCACGGCGACGACGCCCTCCCAGAGCTTGACCACCGGGGTGGACAGCTCCAGCAGTTGCTCGGCCTGGTCGGCGATCAGCTCCTCGCGGGCGCGGGCGTAGCTCTCGAAGGTGAGCAGCCCCAGCTCGTCGACCAGCGAGGCGAAGGCCAGGAAGTCGCGCAGCGAGCCGGCGTCGGACGCGGCCAGGTCGACCACGTCGGCCAGGGCCTCCTTGAGAGCGAAGACGCTGATCGCGGTCTCGGTCGAGGTGAACCCGTGCCGGGCCCGGCTCACCGACAATTCTCCCAGGACGGCCCGCAGCTCGGTGGCGGACTCATCCCGCAGACCGGTCGCGCCGGCGCGCAGCGCCGCGTGCAGGGCGCGGTGCACCTCGTGGATCTGCCGGCGCAGCTCGGCGCGACTGAGCCGGTCGCGCACCGAGCGCGCCACGATGTCGGTCCACCGGTTGACGAGCTGGTCCTCGTGCTCCGCGAGCAGTCCGGCGAAGCGGCCACCCTCGTCTGCGCCCCACGCCACTGCTGCCTCCCCGCCCCAGGCCCGAACCGCCGCGCACGGTTGGCCGGTTTGACCGGCCCGGACTCTATCATCGGCCGCCGTGGCGATCGTTGTCGTACACCAACTAATAGGGTGTCCAAGGTCGTTACCCGTCCGGCGGCGCTGGGGGTGCGTGGAGTACCGTTCATCCCTAACAGGAGGTCGCTCAATGTCCCTGACGGTGCAAACGGAACAGCGCGCCGACGTCGTCGTCGTGTCGGTCGCGGGTGAACTCGACATGGCAACTGCCCCGCAGCTGCAGGACCAGATCACCGACCTGCTGGAGAAGGGGCGCACCCGGCTGGTCTTCGACCTGGCCCAGGTCTCCTTCTGCGACTCCACCGGGCTGTCGGTGTTCGTCCGCGCGAAGAACAGCACCGACGAGGCCGGCGGGGTGGTCCGGCTGGCCGCGCCGCAGCGGGGTGTGCTGCGGATTCTGGAGGTCAGCGGGCTGGTGGAGGTGCTGCACACCTACCCGACCGTGGACGAGGCGGTCGACGCGGAGGAAGCCCCCGCGCTGGACTGACCCGGACACCTCGGCGCATTCGCCGGTGCGCGTAGTTTGCCGGTGACCGGCCTGGGCAAGCACTCTGGCCGGTCCCCGCACACACCGGCTCTCCCAGGAGTACAGATGATCCGAGGCTTCAAAGACTTCATCATGCGCGGCAACGTCGTCGACCTCGCGGTCGGCATCGTGATCGGCGCCGCCTTCACCGCCCTGGTCGGCCAGTTCACCAAGTCGTTCCTGGAACCGCTGATCCGGCTCGTGTCCGGCGGTTCCGGCGTCAAGGCCGGCGCACCCGAGATCAACGGCATCCCGTTCGACTGGGCGGCGTTCGTCAACGCGTTCATCACCTTCCTGATCACCGCGGCGGCGCTGTACTTCCTGGTCGTCTTCCCGATGAACAAGCTGGCCGAGCGCCGCAGGCGCGGCGAGGAGCCGCCGCCGAAGGCGCCCAGCGAAGAGGTCAAGCTGCTCACCGAGATCCGCGACGCGCTGGCCGCCGGTCAGGGCGCCGGTCAGGGTGCCGCTCAGCGCGGCAGCGCCCTGGACGACGTACTCCAGCGGGACCGCACCACCAGCTGACCCCGGGCTAGACCTACCGGCACCCTATCGAACACATGTTCGATAGGGTGCCGGTATGGAACAGCGAAAGCACTGGTGGAACGGCAAATGGGGGCGCATCGCACGCAAGGATGTCTACCTGCGCGCCAGCGGAAACCAGTGGTACGTGGAGCAGCGGGCCGGCGGCGCGGAGGGCGTCTCGCACTTCTACGAGTACGGGAGCGAGGACGACGCGCTGGACGCGGTG
>DASVVF010000052.1:0-1795 GCA_036386695.1 Catenuloplanes sp.
CCGGTACGGGAGCTGCCCAAACCTACAATCTTTTTGGTGCGGTCGGGCGTTCAGCGACCGCCCTGCGGCGGACCGGCGACGCCCTTGTCCAGCCCGGCGCGGCGCAGTGCCTCGGCCATCGCCCCACCGGCACCCGACGCCGCCCCCGGCCGCTGCCCACCACCCCGGGCCTGCCCACCCCCGGGCTGGCCACCGCGGGGCTGCGGGCCCCCCTGGCGTTGCTGGCCGCCGGCCGCCGGCTGCTGCCCGCCGGCCGGTTGCCGGGGGCCACGACCGGGCTGCCCGTCGCGTCGCACCGGCCTCGCGGAGTCCGCGCGGACGTCCGGCTCCCCGCCCCCGGGACGCCGCCCACCGGGGCCGCCACGCCGCTCGCCGCCGCCCTGGGCGTCGAGGTCGTCGTCCAGCCGCATGGTCAGCGAGATGCGCTTGCGGTTGGGGTCCACCTCGACCACCTTGACCCGCACCACATCACCGGACTTCACCACATCGCGCGGATCCTTGACGAACGTCTTGGACAGCGCGGACACGTGCACCAGGCCGTCCTGGTGCACCCCGACGTCCACGAAGGCGCCGAAGGCGGCCACATTGGTCACCACGCCCTCCAGCACCATGCCGGGGACCAGGTCGGCGATCTTCTCCACACCGTCGGCGAAGGTGGCCGTCCGGAACGCCGGGCGGGGGTCACGGCCGGGCTTCTCCAACTCGCGCAGGATGTCGGTCACCGTCGGTAGCCCGAAGGTCTCGTCGACGAAATCCTGCGGCCGCACGCCGCGCAGCAGGGCCGTGTTGCCGATCAGCGACTTGAGGTCACTGCCGGTGGCGCCGAGGATGCGGCGGACCACCGGGTACGCCTCCGGGTGCACGCTGGAGGAGTCGATCGGGTCGACGCCGTCGGGGATGCGTAGGAAGCCGGCGCACTGCTCGAACGCCTTGGGGCCCAACCGGGCGACCTCCTTGAGCGCCCGCCGGGAGTGGAACGGACCGTTGGCGTCCCGGTGCAGGACGATGTTCTCGGCCAGTCCCGCGCCGATGCCGGAGACCCGGGTCAGCAACGGCGCGGACGCGGTGTTCACATCGACGCCGACGGCGTTGACGCAGTCTTCCACCACCGCGTCCAGGGAGCGCGACAGCTTGGTCTCGGCCAGGTCGTGCTGGTACTGACCGACCCCGATCGAGCGCGGATCGATCTTGACAAGCTCGGCGAGCGGGTCCTGCAGCCGGCGTGCGATGGAGACCGCGCCGCGCAACGAGACGTCCAGCTCGGGCAGCTCCTGGGAGGCGTACGCCGACGCGGAGTAGACCGACGCGCCCGCCTCCGACACCACGATCTTGGTGAGGTTCAGCTGCGGGTGCAGCCGGATCAGCTCGACAGCCAACCGGTCGGTCTCCCGCGACGCGGTGCCGTTGCCGATCGCGACGAGTTCGACGCCGTGGGCGCCGGCCAGCCTGGCCAGGACGGCGATCGCCTCGTCCCAACGACCCTGCGGTTTGTGCGGGTAGATCGTCTCGGTGCCCACCACCTTGCCGGTCCCGTCCACGACGGCCACCTTCACGCCGCTGCGGAACCCGGGATCCAGACCCATGGTGGGGCGGGCACCGGCCGGCGCGGCCAGCAGCAGGTCGCGCAGGTTCGCCGCGAACACCCGCACCGCCTCGTCCTCGGCCGCCTGCCACAGCCGGACCCGCAGGTCCGCACCCAGATGGATGAGGATCCGGGTCCGCCAGGCCCAGCGGACCGTGTCGAGCAGCCACCGGTCGCCCGCCCGGCCGTGGTCGGTGATGCCGAACCGGCCGG
>DASVVF010000053.1:0-3488 GCA_036386695.1 Catenuloplanes sp.
CTGGCCCGGGTGCTGCTACCGGACCACCCGGCCGAGGCCGCCAGGCACGCCGACGAGGCCGCCCGCCACGCCACCGACGAGCTGCGGATCCCGGCCCTGCTCGCCCAGGGGTGGGTGGCGGTCGCGGGGGGCGACCGCGACACCGCCCGGCTGCGGGCCGACGAGGCGGCCGCGCTGGCCCGGCACAGCGGCCGACGGGCCGCCCTGGCCGAGGCGCTTGAGCTGCGGGCCGCCGGGGAAACCGATCCGGGCCGGGCGCGGGGCGCGCTGCGCGAGGCGCAGGCGATCTGGACCGACGCCGGTGCCGTCGGCAACGCCGCCCGCATCCTCGTGGCGTTGAGCCGCCTTCCCGGCGCCAGCCCGGACGACCGGTTCGCCGCCCTGATGGCGGCGGAGCGACTGGCCGCCGGGAACGTCGCCATCGACCTGTCCGGCCCGGCGGTGGGGACCGCGCCCGACACCACGCCGCGCCGCACCGACGTCATGGTGCGGACCCTGGGGCGCTTCGAGGTGCAGGTCGCCGGCCGGGCTGTCCCGCCGGCCGCCTGGCAGTCGCGTCGGGCCCGGGACCTGCTGCGCCTCCTGGTGGCCCGGCGGGGGCGGCCGGTCCCACGGGCGCAGCTGTGCGAGGTGCTGTGGCCCGACGACGACCCGACGAAGACCGGCCACCGGCTGTCGGTGCTGCTGTCGATCGTCCGGGGGGTGCTCGACCCGGACCGGGTGTTCCCCTCGGACCACTACCTGCTCACCGACGCCGCCAGCGTCGCGTTGGACGTGACACACCTGCGGGTCGACGTCGTGGAGTTCCTCGGCGCCGTCGGCCACGGCCGGCGGCTGATCGACCGCGATGCCGCAGCCGAGGCCCGGACGGTCCTCGCGGCCGCCGTCGGCGACTACCGCGCGGACGTGTTCGAGGACGAGCCGGACGTCGACTGGGCGGAGCCGCTGCGGGAACAGGCCCGGGCCGCGTACCTGTCCGCACTGCGGATGCTGGCCGACTCGCACCGGGCGGCACGGTCCCCCGCCGCCGCGGTGGACTGCCTGCTGCGTCTGCTGGAGAAGGACCCGTACGACGAACGGGCCCACCGGGCGCTGGTGCGGACGCTGGTGGCCGGCGGGCAGCACGGTGAGGCGCGCCGCGCGTTCGGCCGTTACCACGAGGCGATGCGGGCCATCGCCGTTCGCCCTCCGGACCAGGGGATCCTGGTACCCGGTGGGCCGGGGCCGACCACCGCCGGCGGCCGGCCCCGGAGTGCGGGTCAGTAGTAGTACACATCCCCGATGGCGTGCGCGGTCGTCGACCACTGGTCCTGCGCCGGATCCTCCGGCGGCGCGCCGCCGGCCCGGCCCGGGACCGGTCGGCCGGTGGGACCGGCCGGGCGGCGGACGGCCTGGACGGTCACGCTGCTCAGGTCCTCGTCGGGCATCAGCGTGTCCAGGAAAACCTCCGGGCGATCCGTCGGGGACCGGTCGGCCCAGCTGACCTCACCGCCGACGGCGGACATCTGTGGGAATTCGTAGGTCGCCCCCCGGTCCGCCGCCACGGTTTGCGCCGCCGCCGCGTCGACCGGGCTGCTCCGCTGGTAATCGCGCAGCCGGTGCGACACGGGTAGCTGGCGTACACAGATGGCGTAGGCGACTGGTGGGGCGGCCCCCACCGGGATGGCCGGTGTCCGGACCGTCACGCTGGCGTCGTTCAGGCTGGGCAGCAGGCTGGTCAGCACCGCGCCCGGGGGGAGGGCGAAGCCGGTGCCGCGCAGGCGGGCCCCGTCGGCGCAGGTGGCCGTCGACGGTGAGCCGAGCTGCCCGGACACCACCCCGGCCGCCCCGATCGACGCGGACTGGCAGACCGCCACGGCGATCACCGACCACGTACCGTGGTGGCCGGCGAGGGCATCGCCGCGTACGGTCACCGAGTTCTGGGCCGGCACCACGGCGGTCAGGGCGACGCCACCCTGCCCGTCGTTGATCCGTCCGCCGGCGCCGATCAGCACCTCCCCGCCCAGGCAGGCCGCCGTGGCGGTCTTCGAAGCGGTGGTGTCCCGAGGGCTTTCCGCCCGCTGCCGGTAGGCCGCGTACGCCGGCGTCGGCAGGACCAGGGCGCCGACCACCGCGATGACCGTGGTCGCCGTGCCCACGGCGAGACGTGACCCGATTGCGTTTCCCAACATGGTGCTCTCCTGACGCCCTGCTCCGCACCTGTCGCGCGGCTCACTCCACGATGGTCGTCGCCGACGTCACGGTGGCGTCATGGTGGACGGTGCGTGGGTCCGGGTTCGGTGGACTGCGCGTGCTGACGTGCTCCGCGCCCCGCCGGCGGGGCGACGCTCACATGCCCGTGCGCCCGTCGACGCACTCGCGCAGCAGGTCGGCGTGCCCGCAGTGCCGGGCGTACTCCTCGATCATGTGGATGAGGATGTCCCGGACGCTGCTCTCCTCTCCCCGGGGAGTCACCACCGCGGCGCCGAGGTCCGTCGCCTCATCCAGCCACTGGTCGGCGGCTGTGATCTGTGCCCGCCAGGTCGCGAACGCGTCCTCGACCGCCGCCGCATCGGCCACCGCGCCCTCGAAGTCGAGGTCGTTGTTGTCAGCGGACCAGTACAACCGCGGCTGGTCCGCCCGGCCCCGCAGCGCCCGCTGGAACCAGTGGTGCTCAACCCGGGCCATGTGCCGGACCAGGCCGAGGAGGCTCATCGTGGACGGCGGCACGGACCGGGCCGCGAGTTGCTCCGGCGACAGGTCGTCGCATTTCATCCGCAGGGTGCGCCGGTAATTGGACAGGTACTCGCGGATCGTCGCCAGCTCGCCGGCCGGGTTGCCCGTCACCCGGGGATCCTCCTCGGGCCGCACCCACCTACCGTCGAAGCCGACCACATGATCGTTCGTCATGCCTCTACCCTGGCCGACGGGCGCAGGACGCGCCAACCGTATTCCGCAACGCGGATGCGGCGGGTGCCGCGCCCCGGAGGGTCTCTTCGGTCAGGCCTCGCGCCGGGCCGTGACGAGTACGACGGCAACGCCGTCGGCTGGACAGCTTGCCGGTGATCCAACAGCAGCGGGCCCGCCTCTATGCTCGTGCGCGTGGGAGACAACCGGTCGAGCCAGGTGGATTTCGCCAACGTGCTGCGCGCGGTGGAGAACGCCGCCCCGGTGGACGCGGTGGAGGCGGTCACCCGTGGGATCGGGGTCGACCTGGGCGCGCTGTGGGTCTCCTTCCTGGTCGCCGACATGAGTGGCCGGGCCCTGGTCAGGCTCGCCCACGTCCCGGTCGGGGACCTGCCCGGCCGGCGCCGGCAGGACGAGGACGTCGCCACGGTGCTGGCTTTCGACGGTGGGCCGCAGGAGCAGGCGCTGCGTTCGCAGCAGGTCCTGGTCCGTCCGGGGCGGGACGGGTATGTCGTGATGGCGCCGGTCACCGAGCGCGGTGAGGCGATCGGGCTGTTGGAGATGTGCATGCCGGTCCAGCCCGACGGTGCCGCGCTGGCGGA
>DASVVF010000054.1:0-4100 GCA_036386695.1 Catenuloplanes sp.
TGCGGGCCTGTCCGGACGCGATGGTGCTGATCCTGACGATGACCGACGACGAGGACGTGGTCGTCCGGGCACTGCGCGCCGGCGCCCGGGGCTACCTGCTCAAGGACACCGACCCGGACACCGTTGTCGACGCGTTGCGTACCGTGGCGGGCGGTGGTGTCGTGCTCGGCCCCACCATCGGCCCGGGCCTGTTGAGCGCACTGAGGCGCGGCCCTGCCGCGCTAGCGCCGCCGCTGGACAAGCTGACCGCCCGGGAGCGCGAGATGCTCGCCGGGCTGGCCTGCGGGCACAGCAACGCCCGGATAGCCCGCGGCCTCGGACTCAGCGAGAAGACCGTCCGCAACCAGCTGTCGGTGGTGTTCACCAAGCTCGCCGTAGCCGATCGCGTTCAGGCCGCCCTGCTCGCCCGGGACGCGGGCGTGACGCCGGCCGGATAGGGCGGTGTCACGGCCGAATCGCCCGGCGCGCCGGGACCGCCGTCCCTGGCAGCCGGGACATCGCCGTTCGCATTCTGTGGTGGTCCGCGATAACAGCCACCAGTAAGGAATGTGCGATGCGAAACATCACCACCGGGCACCGGATCTGTGTGCTCACTCTGGCCGCGGCCGGCGTCACCGGCGCCTTGGCCGTCGGACCCGCCCACGCCGCCAACACATCGACGCCCGCCTCCGCCGCAGCCGGGCAGGCCAGCTCCGCCGGGGTGGCCACCGCCCTGATCCCGCAGACGATCCTCGGCACCCGGCTGCCGGCCGCCGGGTACTTCATCCCACCGCGTACCCACGGCGACCGTGAGTTCAACGGGCACGGCCCGGCGGTCCGGGTCACCGCGCAGCTCCTGCTCACCAGCCGCAACGTCCGGGTCCGGGTCGCCATGGTCGCGCAGGAGACGGTCCCGGACCGCACCACGGCGACCGGAACCCGGGACTACCTGCTCTACACCGCGCCATTCGGCCGGTGTGTCACCAGCACGAACATCGGACCGGCCGACGAACTGCAGTACGTCGACACCGATCACGCGGTGGACCTGTTCGCCGGCCGTGACCCGTACAGCTTCGTCCGGCAGTACGCGGTGATCGGCGACACCGCGGGCGAGGACGCCGGCGTCGACACGGGTGTAGCGGTCAGCACCAAGGCGTTCACCGTGCAGACCGCGGCCTGCTGAGTCACCGGCACCGCATCGGTCCCTGACCGGGTGGTGTGGACGGTCGACGTCCACACCACCCATCCGGCGGAAGGGGCGGCGGGCAGCACGAACGCCGAGGGCGTCGACCTCAGCGCGGCGGCTCGCGCCCGCGGCGCTGGTCTTTCGCCTACGATGCCGAGGTGGGTGAGTTCGTGAACGTGACATTGGCCCGCGTCCCGCGCGGGTTCGACTTCCTTGAACCGTTGCATCTGCTGTTCGTATGGGTCGAGAGGCGCGGCTTTGTGGTGACGGGCCACGATGGGGACCTGTACGGCTCACTGTGCGGTGACGCCCGGGTCGGCACCGCGGTTGAGCTTCGCGGCTACACCGCCGAGCGAACCGCCTCCTACGCAAGCTCCTGGTTCGGTGAGGTAGCCGGGGATCCCGGTGCGCGGTTGTGGCCGTTCGCGCAGACCGGCGGTGAAGGCTCGATGGCAGCGCTATGGCTGGATGGCGACCGGCAGACACGCGTCGTCCATCTCGGTTCGGGCAGCGGCTCGTTGATGACGTGCGTCCTTGCCGACAATGGATTGGATTTCCTGCGACTGCTGGCCATCGGCTACGAAGAAATCTGCTGGAGCGAGGAGTTCGCCGCGCCACCGCAACCGTGGGACGAGGACGGCGATACCGTCAACGCGCCCTACCGCGATTGGTTGCACAGCACGTTCGGTGCCACCATCCCGGCAACCGCGCTCGAGATCGTGCCCGAGCCCGCTGAGATGGGCGACCTTGAGACCCGCGACCCGTTCTGCCGTTGGGTCAACGACCTCCAAGATCAGCGGTGGCCGCCGCCCACGCCGTGACCGTCACGAAGTGCGCTTGTGGTGGTCGGAGTTCTCGGTGGGCTGGCCCGAGTTGATGTAGGGGATGTAAACCCCGTGACGCAATGCCCGGATACCTGCTGCCGTCCGCGACGACACGTTGAACTCGTCCATAATACGTCCGTTTGCTGATGAAAAGGGCGGCGTCGTACTGCCCGACGACCACGAGCGCCTGGTTGCGCAGACTCTCGGTGCCGGGGGTCCAGTACGCGCTGTGCCCTTCGGTGTCGACCACGTACCTGTTGGCGCCGAAGTCCTTGTCGCTGGGCTCGTTGCCGTGCGCGCCCCAGATGCTGCCGCCTACTCCCGCGACGTGGTCCCCGTCGGCCTGCCCGGCCCGGACATGCCGAGGGTCGATCTGTAGGTCGGCCGCCCGGTCGGTGTGCATGCCGGGGCTTCCGGCGGTGAGGATGTCGTCGGCGTCCAGGCCGTCACCGCGTAGCGCCGCCTCGGCGACGACCGTGGAGCCGTAGCTGTGGCCCTCGATCACGGGTACCACGGATCAGCTGCTCCGCGGCGTCGTCGATCTGGCCGGCGAGCTGCCGCCACGCCGCCGCGGCCGAGTGGAACGGCGCCGGGTCGGCACTCAACACCTGGGCCAGGGTCACCGCGCTCATTCCGGGATCCGGCCGCCGCGACCGTGCAGACGCCCCGCCGCCGCCTCATCCGCCGCCGAATAGGACTGCGCCGCCGCCGAGAACTCCCGCGACAAGCCGGAGACGCTGTGGCTCAACTGGCCCAGGAACGTCCCCCAGGCGCTCTGCGCAGATCGGGCCGCCGCGGCCGCGTCCCACCCATCCTGGCCGGTTGGTGCGAGACGTCCAAGGCTCGCCTCAGACGCCGGCACACACCGTATACGCCGAGCACCACGGTCCACCTCCGACACAGGAAGTCGACAAGCCGCATGGAGCAGGAAGCCGCTATCCCGACCGCGCCCGCTCAGACGGCTGGGCTCAGTTGCCGACGGTCCCTTCGGGCCGCTGTGATTGCTGGACTACGCACTGCTACCGCCGGCCGGCCCCGACACGAACCGTAACCTCGCCAGCCAACGGTCTCCTACATACGGTGACGGAGTCGTCCTGTCGAGTCACGCCGTTATCTGGCGGGCGAGAACCCGCGACCTGAGGTCCGGGTAGGTGTGTCGTTCAGGGGGATCACTCCGGTACGGTGCCGGGCATGATCCGCCGAATTCTCGTGCTGTCAGTCCTGTCTGCCCTGCTGGCCGCCTGTGGTGGCGCGAAGGCCGAGAACGCCAAGCACGCCGAGAAGGCCGAGAACGCAGAGAAGGCCGGGAAGGCCGAAGGCACCATGCAAGGTCGGTGGTGGGCGTGGGCCGCCGCCGAGCCGGAGGCCACCAACCCGGTCTCGGACCTGAGCGGCGAGGACTGCGCCAGGAACCAGACGGCGGACGTCTGGTTCCTCGCCGGCACATTCGGCCTTGAGGCACAACGGCGTTGTTCGGTGCCAGCGGGCCGGCCGATCGTCCTGCCAGCGGTGAACAAGTTCGATGTGAAGCCCTCCGGCTGCGCCGACTTTATGCGGTCGGTCACCGGCAGTGTCGAACTCGACGGAGTGTCGGTGCCACTCGACCGCATCGACGGCGAGTCAATCGCATTCGAGGCTGCCGCCGACAACGCGCTGGGCACCGAGCGCGGACCCGTCCGCGCGACGGGGTGTGGTCTGTGGGCACGGATGTCGCAGGTATCGCCGGGCACCCACCAGCTACGGATCCGAGGTGGCTCGGGCAGCTTCGCCGTCGCGGTGGACTACACGTTGGAGGTCTCGGCCCACTGACCGTAGGGGCATCGGGTATTCATCCCGGCATGATCGCAAGCGCGGTGGCGTACGCAGCGTGACGACCGGCCGCTGCCCGGAGGGCGTGCTCAGCGGCAGAGCAGCAGTGTGGACCGTTGGGAGGCGTCCACTGTGATGATCCGCGCCGGCAGGGGAACCCGACACAGTCGGGTTCCCGACACAGGCTGGCCCGCGGGACGGCATGCATAGACGGATCTCGGTACCTTGAGCCGGTGCCCGCCGTCCGGCGCGTACCCGGAATGGGAGGTCCCATGTCTCGTACATCCCCGAACGGGGCGAAG
>DASVVF010000055.1:0-3369 GCA_036386695.1 Catenuloplanes sp.
GGAACTCATGAGAAACGCCGGCCTGCCCATCAGCTAGCCGATAGCGTCTGGACATTCAGCCGGCGTCTGTGCGGACAGCTGGCTGACGCATTCGGGACATTTAGCTGGCACCCAACACGCACCCTGGAACCTACTCTTCGACAATGGGCGGTTGACCGGGGTGCTGGACTTCGAGGCCACCCACCACACTTTCCAGGTGGCCGACTTCGCGTTGTCCTGGCGCGGGCTGTTCATCGAACACGGGCCACGCCCGTACCCCGAATCCGGGATGCTGGATCAGCGACCGGACGACGTCGGCGAGGCTTCCCTGCCGTCGACCGGCACGGCCGGCCCGCCAACTCCTGACGTCACCCGCGCCGCCAACACCCGGATCCGGGGCAGCACGTTCAGCGGGCGACGCAGCCCGCTTCGAGACGACGTCCGCGCCCGGCGTCGGTGTTCACCTGGTGTTCGCGCCGGCCGGACGCAGCCACAGATCACGATTGCCGGCGATCAGCACCCGGCCGTCGCGCAGGGTGGCGACCGCCTGCGGTGGGGAGTCGCCGCAGCCCAACTCGCCGCGCCGCCACGGCCCGCTGCCGTCGCCGAGCCACACGACGCCGCAGTAGTCGTCGCGCTCGCCGGCGGTGTGCGGCCGGGAGTCATCGATCACGCCGCTCACCACGACCGCCCCCGACCTGTCGACCGTGACGTCCGATACCCGGCCCGCGCCCAGGCCAGCCGTGGGACCGGGCGCCCAGCTGAGCCCGTCCACGCTGGTCAGCACGAACGTGGTGTCCTGCTGGCCGGCCGCGGTCCCTTCCACGCCGCCGAATGCCAACCATCGGCCGCCGGCCCGGACCAGCCGGGTCAGCATCAGCTGCGGTGGCAGGCCGTCGATCGTGGCGACGGCCCAGGTGCGGCCGCCGTCGGTGGAGCGCCAGGCCCCGGGCCGGTCCCACCCGTACCCGATCGCCACGACGGTGTCGCCGTCGGCGGCCATTACCGCCAGAAGCTGCCGCGTGGGGGATCCCGGCCCTACCGGAGCCGGAAGGTCCACCCGGTGCAGCGACTTCCCGTCGTCGTCGGAGACCAGCACCGCCGGCGGTGGGCCGACGGACCGGATGAGGTCGGCGCCGACGATGATCCGCCCACTTCCGGTCCGCACCAGGCTGTCGACCAGGCTGCGGGAGCCCTGTCCCTCGAAACCGGTCGTGGACAGGTCGGCCCGCGCCAGCGGCTCCGGCCGCCCGTCCCGGTAGCGGTACAGGCCGGAACTGGAAGCGGCGAGGATCGTGCCGCCGGGTTCCACGAGGACGGCGTCCCCGCCCACCCCACCGCCCGGCCAGCCGTTGGCCGCCTCCGGCGGTCCGTCACCACCTGCCCGCGAACCGTTCGGTGGCGGGTTCAGCCGGAGCCGGTCACAGGTCGGGTCACCGGTCCAGTTCGCGCCGACCGCCCGGTGGCCGTTCTGGTAGTCGCCGAGGGCGAGCACGCAGGCCCCCATCGGGACCATCGTGCGCAAGCCGCTGCCCGGCGGCACCCAGTCGTGCGCCGCCGGCCAGTCGACGGCGTCACCGTGCCGGACGAAGCCCAGGTCAGTGGCCGGAACCCGGCCCAATCCCACGCGGCCCGACATGTCGGTCCTCCCCGGCGCGGAACCGGAGCGGGCGCAGGAGACCGTCAGTACCAGCGCGCCCACCACGACGGCGGCACGGAAGCTCAGAGACACGACCGCATCATTCCAGCTCCGCGCAATCCGCCGGACCCCCCCGCCGGGCCGACGCTGGAATCGGACGGACGGACGGACGGGCGGTGCCGGGTGCGCGGCCGGGCTCACGTCCGCCACGTGCGGGCCAGGCGACGCACGGTTGACCGCCACCGCTGCCACTGCTGCAGCGACACACCGGAGCCGTCGAGCTCGTCGAAACTGAGTCGGAGCCGGTCCAGCTGTCCGATGTGGAGCATCAGGTCGGTTCGCGCCCGGGCGTCACCCCGCACCGCCGACTCTTCCAGCGCCATCACGCACAGCGCGTGCGCCAATCCTGAGTCCGGATGCCAGCTCGCCGCTTCCCGGGCGATCGGCGCCGCGTCGGCTGACCGGCCCACGACGATCAACCAGGAGATCAGATGGAAGGCGTACCGGAGATCCGCCGAGATCTCCCAGGCCCGGGTCATCGCCGCGACCGCACCCTCGATGTCGCCCAACTGATGCCGGACCTTGCCGAGGTTGGCCCATCCGACGCTGCCCTCCGGAGCGATCGCCACCACCTGTTCCCCCAGCGGCAGGGCCGCATCATGGTCTCCCCGCAGCGACGCGACCGCGGCCTGCTCGTTGAGCCAGTCCACCCGACAGCCCCCCGGGACGTTCCCGGCGGCCGGGTGCTGGAACACCCGGTCGGTCTGGTCCAGCTCGGCTTGCGCCTCGGCCAGTCGGCCGGACTCCCGCAGCGCGCGGGCGAGGACCGGACCGGTCCACAGGCGCCGCTGCGGATCCTCGTCGGGCGTGGCGAGGATCTCCCGGCACAGCGCGATCGACTCCTCGAATAGTCGGATGCTGACCAGGGACTGCGCCACATTGCGCAGCTCCGGCCAGCCGGGGTACTCGGCTACCGCATCGGGCACGGGCACCCGCAGCCGGACCGCCGTGCGCTCCAGCTCGTCCAGCGCGGCCCGCGTCGACGGCCGGAGGTGGGGGTCCTTGGCCAGACAGGCGCTGATCAACCGGTCGAGCTCCGGCACCCCGGTCGCCGGGCGGGGCGCGGCGGTGACGGTGTGGGCTCGGCGATAGGCCCGGTCGTCGCGCCAGCCGAACACCGGCTGCCCGATGGCCGCCTCGTACAGCAGGCAGCCCAGGGCGTACACGTCGGTCGCGATGGTCAGCTGGTCGCCGTTCACCTGCTCGGGGGCCATGTACGCCGGCGTACCCGCCGCGCCGTCCCGCCCGGCCGTCTCAGCGACCATCCGGGACAACCCGAAGTCGGTGACCTTGACCACCCCGTCGCTGCTCAGCAGCACGTTCTCCGGTTTGAGGTCGGCGTGCACGAAGTCGGGAAAGACCGTGGCGGCATGCCGCAGGGCGCGCAGGATCCCGATGCCGAGCAGGACGGTACGGCCGACGGCCCACGGTTCGCCGGTCAGCGCCTCGCGCACCGACCGGGGGTGGTATTCGAGCACGAGGGCGGGTGGCTCCGGCCAGGCCTGGTGCGCCGAGTGGGCGGTGACGATATTGGTGTGCCGGCCCAGCTTCAACCAGATCAGGCACTCCCGCAGGAACCGTCGCGATGCTTCGGGTGTCCGATTGAACTCCCGACGGAGGCGCTTGACCGCGAACCGACGGTTGGACGGGGGCGGCTCAGCACACACATAGACATACGACATGCCGCCGCG
>DASVVF010000056.1:0-3683 GCA_036386695.1 Catenuloplanes sp.
CCTCGTCGAGCCGGGCCATCGAGGAGATCCCGACGGTGCCCCACTTGGTGTGGTCGGCCAGCACCACCAGCCGCTCGGCGGCGGCCACCAGGGCCCGGTTGGTGTCGGCCTCCATCAGGTTCGGGGTGGTGTAGCCGGCCCGCTCGCTCATCCCGTGCACACCGAGGAAGAGCAGGTCCAGGTGCAGCGCCCGGACCGCCGCGACCGCGACCGGTCCGACCAGGGCATCGGACGGCGTGCGTACCCCACCGGTCAGCACGACCGTCTGGTCGGCGCGTCCACCGCGGTAGAACACGTCGGCCACCGGAATGGAGTTCGTCACCACGGTGAGCCGTGGCACGTCGACCAGCCGGTGCGCCAACTCTGCGGTGGTCGTGCCGGCGGACAGCGCGATCGCGTCGCCGGGCGAGACCAGGGTGGCGGCGTGCGCGGCGATGGCGGCCTTCTCGGCCCGCTGCCGGATCGACTTGGCCGCGAACCCCGGCTCGTGGGCCGAGCCCGGGACCACGGTCGTCGCGCCGCCGTGCACCTTGGCCAGCAGCCCCCGGTCGGCGAGTGCCTCCAGGTCGCGGCGGATCGTCATGTCCGATACGCCGTACTCGGTGGCCAGTTCGCTGACCCGGACCCCGCCGGCGGCGCGGACCCGGTCCAGGATCGCGGCCTGTCGTTGTTGGGCCAGCATCAGCCATCGCCTCCGTCCGCTGTGGACTCTTCGCGCAGCACCACCACGGATCCGGCGGGCAGCTCCACCCGGCCGGTCCAGACGGTGCCGGTCAGCAGGTCGGTGCCGGTGGCGGCGACGTGCGCCGGCTGCTCGCCGTGGTGCAGCAGGAAGAGGTACGAGGTGCCGTCGTCGTGCCGGCGGCGCACCGCCTCCACCCCGGCCAGCGATCCGGGCGGCGTGAGCGACGGTTCGACGACCGGCCGGACGCCCGCGTCGGCGGCCGCCCCGCTCAACAGGGCCGTCAGCGGGTCGTCGGCCAGCCGGGTGCCGGTGTACCAGACCCGGCCGTCCCGGCGGGTGATCGCCGGCCCGCCGGCGACCGGGCCGTCGGTGTACGACGCGACCACCTTGGCCTCGACGGCGTGCAGCGCCTCGGTCCAGACCGTGCCGGTGCCACCGTCGTCGAGGCGTACCGGGTGGTCGGCGGGCAGCGGGTGGAACTCCTCCACCCGTACCCCGAGCAGTCCGGCCAGCGCCCCCGGCAGCGGGGCCGGCAGCACCCGGTCGTGCTCGTCGACCAGCCCGCTGTACGGGCCGACGACCAGGCTGCCGCCGCCGTCCACGTAGTCGCGCAGGTTGTCGGCGCAGGCGGCGTCGAGCAGGTACAGGGCCGGGGCGACGACCAGCCGGTAGCGGCTCAGGTCACCGCCGGGATGGGCCAGGTCCGCGGTGATCCCGGCCCGCCACAGCGCGGCGTGCCAGCGGCGGATCTCGGCGAAGGCGACCATGTCGGCGCTGGGCTGGTTGGCCGCCTCCTGCGCCCAGCCGCTGGAATAGTCCAGCAGCACCGCGACGGACGCCTCGACGCGGGCCCCCTGCACCTCGGCCAGCGACCGCAGGTGGGCACCGAGTTCGACCACCTCGCGCCAGACCTTGGAGTCCCGCCCGGCGTGCGGCACCATCGCCGAGTGCCACTTCTCCGAGCCGGAGGCGCTGGCCCGCCACTGGAAGTACATGGCCCCCTCGGACCCGCGGGCGACGTGGCTCAGGCTGTCCCGCACCAGCTGCCCGGGCGCCTTGGCGAAGTTGCGGGGCTGCCAGTTCACCGCGCTGGTGGAGTGCTCCATCAGCAGCCAGGAGCCGCCGCCGGCCAGCGACCGGGCGGCGTCGGCGGCGTACGCGAGCTGCGCCGGCGGGGCGACCGGGTCGGCCCCCACGATGTAATGGTCGTTGGAGACCAGCCGGTCGGGCCCGGTCAGCTCGGCCCCCCACCGCCAGTAGTCCAGATCGGTGAAGTTGCCGGTCATCAGGTTGGTGGTGACCGGTATGCCGGGCGACCGGGCGTGCAGCAGGTCGCGCTCGGCGGTGAAGTTGGCCAGGTGCTCGTCGGAGCTGAACCGCTTGAAGTCCAGCACCTGCGCCGGGTTCGACGAGGTGGTCGTGGCGCGCGGCGGTTGGACCTGGGCCCAGTCGGTGTAGTGCTGGGACCAGAACGCGGTGCCCCACGCCTCGTTCAGCGCCGCCAGGTCGGTGTACCGCGCCCGCAGCCAGCTCCGGAACGCCTCGGCCGAGGTGTCGCAGTAGCAGTGCGCGTTGTGGCAGGCGTACTCGTTGTGCACGTGCCACAGGGCCACCGCCGGGTGTCCGGCGTACCGGTCGACGAGCTGGCCGGCCAGCGCCAGCGCCGCCGCCCGGTAGCGCGGCGAGCTGGGGCAGAACGCCTGCCGGCTGCCGTACGTCAGGACGTGCCCGGCCCGGTCGACCGGCAGCGTGTCGGGGTAGGCGTGGGAGAACCACGGCGGTGGCGAGGCGGTCGCCGTGGCCAGGTCGACCGCGATGCCACCGGCGTGCAGTCCGTCGACGATCCGGTCGAGGCGGTCGAAGGTGTACTCGCCTTCGGCGGGCTCCAGCCACGCCCAGCCGAACACCGCGACCGTGGCCAGCGTGACGCCGGCCTCCCGCATGAGGGTGATGTCGTCGCGCCAGACGCTCTCGGGCCATTGTTCGGGGTTGTAGTCGCCGCCGTAACTCAGCCCGGGGACGCGTGGCAGCAGACGCCGGGACGGAGTCCCTGGTGACTCCCCGGAACGCACGGATTCAAACACGTCCGAACACTACCGTGGGAATTGAGGCGCAAGGAAGGGGCACCTCGTCATCGCATTGCGCGGGCCGGGCAGCGCCGGGGACACCTCAGATACCGCGGCCCCGCTTGTGCAGGGCGGCCAGCACGTTCTCCACCTTTACCGCACCCGTCATCGCGGCCAGGGCGATCGCCGTCCGGGGTTCCTTCCAGTTGGCGCGGACCGCCTCCTTGGTGAACTCCCACGCCTGGCCCCGGTTGCCCTGCGCCGCCGACCAGCAGGCGAGTTGCCCGTACACCCGGGCGGCCCCGGGCCGGCAACCGCTGATCTCCGGGTGCCGCGCCATCATCCAGCGCAGTGACGAGATCTTGGTGGCGTACTCGTAGGCGTAGTGCGAGGTGCGGCCCCACAGAACCCGGACCAGTGGCTCGTCCAGGTGCACGATCGGCGCCCGGCGGGCCGCCCGCAGCAGCAGGTCCCAGTCCTCGTTCTGGCTGCCCGGGGCGTCCTCGGCGACCAGGCCGATGCCGTCGCCCTCGCCGGCGGTGAACGCCTCCCGGCGGGCCAGGAACGACGACGAGTGCAGCATGGCCATCCGGGACCGGGCCAGCTCGTCCACGGTCACCCGGCTGCGTCCGGCCAGGCGCGGGGTGGTGTTGCCCTCGTACTCCACCTCGATGGCGCAGGCGGCGAACTCCGCGTCCGGTTCGGCGAGCAGCGCGGCGACCTGGCGACGGAGCTTGTCCGGCTGCCACGCGTCGTCGTCGTCGCAGAACGCCACCAGGTCGGTCTCCAGCGACAGGATGCCGGTGTTGCGGGCGCCGGCCAGGCCGGGCGTGCGCCAGTTCGTCAGCACCAGCACCGGCGGTTCGTCCGTCGAGGCCAGCAGGTAGTCCGGCTCGGTCTGGTCGTAGACGACGACGATGCGGACCTCACCC
>DASVVF010000057.1:0-3792 GCA_036386695.1 Catenuloplanes sp.
GGGGTCGCGGCGGCGGCGCGTTCGGCGGCGTGCAGGACGGCGGAATGCTCCACCGCCGAGTGCACCAGCGCGGTGCCGGCGCGGCGCCGGCCGGCCAGACCGCCGAGCACGGCCGCGTGCGCGGCGGCCGTACCGCTGGGGGTGAAGTAGGTCTCGTCGGGTCGTACCCCCAGGCAGTCGGCCACGGCGGCCCGGGCGCCGTCGAGCAGTTGGCGGGCCCGGCGGGCCTGGGCGTACAGGCGCCCTGGGTCGGCCCAGCCGTCGTCGAGCGCGGCCAGCAGGGCCTGGCGGGCCACCGGGTGCAGCGGGGCGGCGGTTGCCGCGTCGAGGTACACCGGGGCCGGCTGTGCAGTCACATTGGCACGGTATCGTCCGGCCCGTTGTGGGTAGTCGGCACCGGGGACACGCATACCCCGCAACCGGCCGGTCGGTCCAGGTCGAGTAATGTGCGACCGTCGGTGACGCCTTGCCGCGGGGGTCCGGATCGGGCCCGGCGGCGCCGCTAAGGAGGCACGAGCAGGTGGTCGCAAAGAGTTCGGGTGTACGGCCCAGGGCCGCACGACTCGCCGGGCTCGGTGTCGGTGGTGCGGCACTGCTGACCCTGCTGGCCGGGTGCGACATCGGTCAAGCGGTGGACGGCTTCGGTTGGCCGCAGGGCGGCATCACCCAGGAAGCCCACCAGATGTACGACCTGTGGATCGCGTCGGTGGTGGCCGCGCTGGTGGTGGGCGTCTTCGTCTGGGGTCTGATCTTCTGGTGCGTGGTGCGCTACCGCAAGCGCGGCGACGAGCTGCCGGCGCAGACCCGGTTCAACATGCCGATGGAGGTCCTCTACACCGTCACGCCGGTGCTGATCGTCTGTGTGTTGTTCTTCTACACCGCGATCGTGCAGACCGACGTGACGAGGTTGACCAGAAACCCCGACGTTGTCGTCGAGGTGGTCGGTTTCAAGTGGAACTGGCAGTTCAACTACCGCGACGCGCCCGGTGCCGAAGCGCGCACGGTGGCGTCCACGATCGGCTCCAGCGACGTCATCCCGTTGCTGGTGTTGCCGGTCGGACAGCGGATCCGTTTCGAGCAGACCAGCCGCGACGTCATCCACTCGTTCTGGGTGCCCGAGATGCTGTTCAAGCTGGACGTCATGCCGGGCAACGTGCGTAACCGTTGGGAGGCCACCCTCGACAAGGAGGGCCGCTACGTCGGTCGGTGCGCGGAGCTCTGCGGTACGTACCACGCGTTTATGAACTTCGAACTGGTGGCTGTCTCGCCGGACAAGTTCCAGCAGTTCCTGGCGGCCAGGCAGGCGGGCCGCTCGACGCAGGACGCGCTCACGGCGATCGGCGAGCAGCCGTTCGCCACGAAGACCCAGCCGTTCGAGACGCGACGCAACACGAACAACTGGAACCCGGCCAACACGGCCGCGGGAAAATGAGGTCCAGGGGATGAAGACCGAGTATAAGATCTTCACGGGCGTCGCCGTGTTCCTGTTCGGGGCCGCCGCCGTGTACGCCGCGTGGACAGCGGGGGAGTCCCGCGCCGACGCGGACTGGGTCATCGCGTCCACCTGGACGGTCGGCGACGCCGGCCCGGAATGGGTCGGCACGGTGGCGCTGATCCTGTCGGGCCTGTTGTGCCTGATGTGCGGCGGGTTCTTCTGGTTCGTGTCCCGCCGCATCGACTTGCGTCCCGAGGATCGTCCCGACGCCGAGATCAGCGAGGGTGCCGGCGAGGTCGGGTTCTTCAGCCCGGGCAGCTACTGGCCGTTCGCCCTGGCTTCGGCCGCCTCGATCGCGGCCATGGGGCTGGTCCTCTGGCAGTGGTGGATGATCCTGGTGGGCGCCGTCGCGGTGATCTTCGCGGCCTGCGGGTTGCTGTTCGAGTACTACTCCGGGACCCGGCGCACCGCCGAGCACTGAGCCGGCGCATTCGCTGCATCAGCCGGCGCATTCGTAGCATCAGGGGCCTGCCACGCGGATCCGCGTGGCAGGCCCCTGATCGCGTCGAAGCCCACGGCACTCGGCAGCGGGCAGCCGCGGTGTGCGGGTAGGAACGGCGTGCGGTGTGGTTGGTCAGGCGGCGCGACGCTGCTGAGGGGCGATGGCGCCCTGGGGGCGCAGCCAGACCCGCATCGTGACCGGTGCGACGAGCATGGCTGCGCCACACCCGGTACACACAAACTCGGGGCAGTCGTCGTCGTGCCCGTCCTCGCAGGGCGGCACCTGGAACACCGTCTCACCCTCACAGGTCGCGCAATGCATCTCGCGTTCTCGCACGGGTGTCTCCTCTTCGTCGGAAGCAGAAATTACCCGAATGTGATTTTCACGCTGCCATGGGCGCGCCGTCGGGTGGTGGACGCCGACCGGCGTGTCGCGGCCGTTGCCGATGTCACACCACGGCGGCCGGGCCCGCCGGGAGGGCGGTGGTCAGGCCGACTCGGCGCGGGCCGCGCCGGCCACCTCGACCCACCGGCTCAGCAGGGTCGTCGCGGCGCCGGAGTCGATAGCCGCGGCGGCGCGCTCGATTCCGGCGCGTAGCGCCGCCTCCAGGTCACCGCCGAGCCCGGCCCGGGCGGCGAACGCGGCCGCCGCGTTGAGCAGCACCGCGTCCCGCACCGGCCCGGGGTCGCCGGCGAACACCCGGCGGGCGGCCTCGGCGTTGTACGTGACGTCACCACCGCGCAGGTCGCCGGGCCGGGAGCGGGCGACCCCCAGGTCCACGGCGTCGATCAGCTTCTCGGTCACCGTGCCGCCACTGGCCACCCAGACGCGGGTGGGCGCCGCAGTGGTGAACTCGTCGAGCCCGTCCTCGCCGCGCAGGACCAGGGCCGAGTCGCCGCGGCGGGCGAACACCTCAGCGATCACGGGGGCCATCTGGAGGCTGAAACAGCCCACCGCCCCGGCCGTGGGCCGGGCCGGGTTGGTCAACGGGCCGAGGATGTTGAAGAAGGTGGGCACGGCCAACTCGCGGCGGGTGGCGCCGGCGTGCCGCATGCCGGGGTGGAAGCGGGGGGCGAAGCAGAACCCGATGCCCGCCTCGGTGACGCACCGCAGCACCCCGGCCGGACCAAGGTCGAGCGGGATGCCGAAGAACTCCAGCAGGTCGGCGGTGCCGCAGGAGGACGAGGCGGACCGGTTGCCGTGCTTGACCACCCGGACCCCGGCGGCGGCCACGACGATCGCGGCCATGGTGGAGATGTTGACGGTGTGGGCCCGGTCGCCGCCGGTGCCCACGACGTCGACGGCCTCGGTGCGCAGCGCCTCGGGGAGCT
Source organism: Catenuloplanes sp. (assembly GCA_036386695.1). GTDB lineage: Bacteria > Actinomycetota > Actinomycetes > Mycobacteriales > Micromonosporaceae > DASVVF01. Next base: position 3,269 of record DASVVF010000057.1, read on the forward strand.
GGACCGGGGTGGCATGGCCGAGCATGGCCTCCACCAGCCCGGCCACTTCGGTCGGGGTCTCCCCCTTGGCGCGCATGGCCACCGCGAAACCGGCGACCTGCACCGGCGTCGCGGCGCCGGCCATGATCTCGCCCATCGCCCAGGCCGTGTCGGCCGCGGACAGTTCCTCGGCCCGCAGTAACGCGGTGAGCAGGTTGGGCCAGCTGCGTTCGCCCATGGTCGGGGCTCCTTTTGCAGGCGCGGGGTGGCGACCGGTCAGCTACGCGAGGCGATGTCGCCGGCGACGCGCTCCCCGGCGGCGCGGGCGCGCAGCATCGCGGCGATCGTCTTACCGGTGGTGACCGGGTCGAGCGGGTGCAGCAGGGTGCCGTCGACCTGAGCGAACGCGGCCAGCCACCGGTCCGCCGCCCGGGCCAGCACCACGCAGGTCGGCGGGGCGTCGGCGTACTCGTCCTTGGTCTGGCGGGCGATGCCCAGACCACCGGCCGGCGCCGCCTCACCGTCGAGGACCATCAGGTCGATCT
>DASVVF010000058.1:0-2628 GCA_036386695.1 Catenuloplanes sp.
ACCTGGTCGGGGTGGCGCTGCTGATCGGCATGGGCAACGGGTTCACGTACCCGGCCTATTCGGCGCTGCTGCCGTCGATCCTGCCGCCGGAGGACCTGATGGCCGCCAACGGCGTGGAGGGCATGCTCCGCCCGACCATCATGCAGGCCGCCGGCCCCGCGCTGGCCAGCGCCATGATCGCCGCGTCGTCGCCGGGGGCCGCGCTCGCCGTGGTGACCGTGCTGGAGGCCGCCGGTCTGCTGTTCCTGCTGGCCGTGCGCTCCGTGCCGGTGCGCCGGGACCGGTCGGCGGAGCCCGCCCACCCCGTCCGGGCCGCCCTGGTCGACCTGCGGGACGGGTTCGTCTACATGGTGCGTACCCCGTGGTTGCTGGCGACACTGTTGTTCGCTTCGATGCTGGTGCTGCTGATCATGGGGCCGATCGAGGTCCTGATCCCCTTCGTGATCAAGGGCCGGGTCGGCGGCGGCCCCGGCGAGCACGCCATCGTCATGGCGGCGTTCGGCATCGGCGGGGCGCTGGGGTCGCTGGGGATGGCGTCGTTCACGATGCCCCGGCGCTACCTGACGGTGATGAACCTGTTCTGGGGGGTGGGCTGCCTGCCGCTGGCGCTGATCGGGTTCGCCAGCCAGGTGTGGGTGATCGCGGCCGCGGTCTTCGTCGTCGGCGTCTGTTTCTCCGCGCCGATGGTCATCTGGGGCACGCTGTTGCAACGGCGGGTGCCGCCGCACATGCTGGGTCGGGTCGCCAGCCTGGACTTCTTTGTCTCGCTGGTGTTCATGCCGGTGTCCATGGCGGTCGCCGGCCCGATCAGCTCCGTCATCGGACCGGGAACCACCTTCGTCCTCGCCGGGCTGCTACCCACGGTCTTCGCGGTCGCGGCCATCGCACTGGCCCGGATGCGCCGCGACGAGCTGGCACACCCGCTCGACGCCGAACCGGAGCCCGCGCCGCGGTCCGGGCCGACCGGTGGGCGGCCGACGTCGGCGGACGACCGGGTGCTGGCGACCGTGCCCGGTCAGCCGTGACGACGCCAGGGCTCTCGATATTCAGCGTTGACTTATATAAGCGGAAGCTGCCATAGTTTGCCCTGTGCACGCCTTCGACGTCCTCGGCGACCCCGTACGCCGGCGCATCCTGGAGCTGCTCGCCGACGGTGAGCAGACTTCCGGCGCGGTCACGGACGTCATCCGGGCCGAGTTCGGGATCTCCCAGCCCGCCGTCTCGCAGCACCTGCGCGTGTTGCGCGACAGCGGGTTCGCCTCGGTCCGGGCCGAGGGCACCCGGCGGCTCTACGCGGTCGAGGCCGCGCCCCTGCGCGAGGTCGACGCCTGGCTGGACCCGTTCCGCCGGTTCTGGAGCCAGCGCCTCGACGCCCTGGGCACCGAGCTGGCTCGGGGCCGGCGCGCACGCCGTACCGATGCCGGCGGGCTACCCGCCGGCGGCGCCGGCCCGGATGGCCGCACCGCCGATCCGCCAACCGATAAGGATGAGACATGAAGGATGTACTGGAAGAGCTGGCCGCCGCGCACCGCGAGCTGGGCAAGGCCAACGTGCCGGCCGGCGAGGCGTACTCGGTGGTCCTCCGGCGGCGCTACGACGCCGAGATCGACGACGTGTGGGACGCCATCACCAGCCCCGAGCGGCTGGCCCGCTGGTTCCTGCCGGTCAGCGGCGACCTGCGGCTGGGCGGGAAGTACCAGCTGGAGGGAAACGCGGGCGGCCAGGTTCTCAGCTGCGAACCGCCGCGGCGGCTGAAGGTGTCGTGGCTGTTCGGCCCGGACGCCAAGGACGGCACCAGCGAGGTCGAGGTGCGCCTGACCCCGGGCCCGGCCGGCGACACGGAGTTCGAGCTGGTCCACGCGGCCGTCGTCGACGAGGTCTTCTTCCCCACCTACGGCCCCGGCGCCGCCGGCGTCGGCTGGGATCTGGGCCTGCTGGGGCTGGCGCTGCACCTGGCCGGGGGCGAGATCGGGAACCCTAGCGAATTCGAGTCGTCGCCCGAGGCGCGTGAGTTCAGCCGACGCAGCGCCGCCGCCTGGGGGCAGGCCCACCTCGCCGCGGGCGGTGACCCCGAGCAGGTCGCGGCCGCGGTCGAGGCGACGTCGAAGTTCTACGTGCCGGACCCGGCCTGATCATCGCGTCGACGCACCGGCCGGGCCGACCGTGGCAAAATGGGCGCCATGGCCGCGTGGATCTACTTTGTTCATCCGCCCCGCAGTGATTTCGCCGCGACCATGACCGATGCGGAGCAGGCCGCCTGGGGCCGGCATTTCGAGCGCCTGCAGCGCCTGCTGGCCGACGGCGTGCTGGTCCTGGCCGGTCCCACCCTCGGCGAGATCAGCACCGGGGTGGCGGTGATCGAGGCTCCGGACGAGGCCACCGCCCGACGGATCATGCAGGAGGACCCCGCGATCGCCGGCGGGTTCGCGCGGGGGGAGTTGCGGCCGTTCCAGGTGGCGCTCCTGCGCGGGCGCGATTGACGCCCGTGTCACCGTGGCGCGTCGGGTGGCGCGGGTGAACCGACGCGAGCGTCGGGCGATGAGCCCGATACCCCCGCTCCACAGCGGACGGCCCGCACCGGATCGTGGGTACGGCCTGCCGGTGATCCTGGGCCGGCCGGTGATCGAG
>DASVVF010000059.1:0-2211 GCA_036386695.1 Catenuloplanes sp.
CGTCCGCACCAGGACGTCCACCGGCGCACCCGGGCCGGGTGCGGACCGCGTCGACGCCGCCGCGCCGGCGTCGCGGCTCGCCGTACCCCGGCGGGCCGGCGCCGGCCGGCCCACGGCTAGCCGGTTGCGTCCTCGAACGCCTCCGGTGCCGGGCAGGCGCAGAGTAGGTTCCGGTCGCCGTACGCGCCGTCGATGCGGCGCACCGGCGGCCAGTACTTGTGCCGGCGGTGCACCCCACCCGGGCCGTCGCCGGCCGGGTAGGCCGCCACCGTGCGCGGGTACGGGCGCGCCCACTCGTCGGCGCTGACCGCCGCGGCAGTGTGCGGGGCGTTCGCCAGGGGGTTGTCACCGGCCGGCCAGACCCCGTCGGCGACCTGGGCGATCTCGGCACGGATCGCGATCATCGCGGCGCAGAACCGGTCCAGCTCGGCCAGGTTCTCGCTCTCGGTCGGCTCGACCATCAGCGTGCCGGCCACCGGGAACGACATGGTCGGGGCGTGGAAGCCGTAGTCGATGAGCCGCTTGGCGACGTCGTCGACGGTGACGCCGGTCGCCTTGGTGATCGGCCGCAGGTCCAGGATGCACTCGTGGGCGACCAGGCCCTTGTTGCCGGCGTACAGCACCGGGAAGTGCGGCCGCAGCCGGGCGGCGACGTAGTTGGCGGCCAGCACCGCCACCCCGGTGGCCCGGGCCAGCCCGTCCGGGCCCATCATCCGCAGGTACGCCCAGGAGATCGGCAGGATCCCGGCCGAGCCGTGCGCGGCGGCGGACACCGCGTGGATGTCCCCGGTCAGCGGGTCGCCGGGCAGGTACGCCGCCAGGTGCGAGCGCACCGCGACCGGGCCGACGCCCGGGCCGCCGCCGCCGTGCGGGATGCAGAACGTCTTGTGCAGGTTCAGGTGTGACACGTCGGCGCCGAAGCGGCCCGGCTTGGCGAAGCCGACCAGGGCGTTGAGGTTCGCCCCGTCGACGTACACCTGCCCGCCGGCGTCGTGGACCTTGGCGCACAGCGAGGCGATGCCGGTCTCGTACACGCCGTGGGTGGACGGGTAGGTGACCATGATCGCCGCCAGCCGGTCCCGGTGCGTGTCGATCTTGCGGTCGAGGTCGACCAGGTCGACGTTGCCGTCGGTGTCGCACGCGACCACCACGACCCGCATCCCGGCCATCACCGCGCTGGCGGCGTTGGTGCCGTGCGCCGACGACGGGATCAGGCACACGTCGCGGTGCGCCTCGCCGCGGTCGCGGTGGTAGCCGCGGATGGCCAGCAAACCGGCCAGCTCACCCTGCGAACCGGCGTTGGGTTGCACGCTGACCGCGTCGTAGCCGGTGATCTCGCCCAGCCAGCCTTCCAGCTGCGCCACCAGCGCCTCGTAGCCGGCGGTCTGCGACGCCGGGGCGTACGGGTGCAGGTCGGCGAACTCCGGCCAGCTCACCGGTTCCATCTCGGTGGTCGAGTTCAGCTTCATCGTGCACGAGCCCAGCGGGATCATCCCGCGGTCCAGGGCGTAGTCGAGGTCCGACAGGCCGCGCAGGTACCGCAGCATCGCGGTTTCCGAGTGGTGGGTGCGGAACACCGGGTGGGTCAGGTAGTCCGAGGTCCGCACCAACGCCGCCGGGATCGGCTCGCCGGCCAGGGCGTCCAGCTTGTCCGGAGCCACCAGGCACACCGTGTGCCCGGCCACCGCGCCGAAGGCGTCCCACACCGCCTGCAGGTGCGCCTGGGTGGTGGTCTCGTCGCAGGCCACCCCGACGTGGTCGGCGTCCACCAGGCGCAGGTTCACCCCGGCGTCGGCGGCGTGCGCGACCACCTCGGCGGCCCGCCCGGCGAAGCGCGCCAGCACCGTGTCGAAGAACGCCCCGTGCACCACCTCGACGCCGTCGACGACCCGCAGCCCCTGGGCCAGCCGGGCGGCGGCCCGGTGGGTGCGGGTGGCGATCGCGCGCAACCCGTCCGGGCCGTGGTAGACGGCGTACATGCTGGCCATCACCGCCAGCAGCACCTGCGCGGTGCAGATGTTGCTGGTCGCCCTCTCCCGGCGGATGTGCTGCTCACGGGTCTGCAGGGCCAGCCGGTACGCCGGGGCGCCGTCCGCGTCCCGCGACACCCCGACCAGGCGCCCGGGCAGCGACCGCTCCAGCCCGGCGCGCACCGCCAGGTAACCGGCGTGCGGGCCGCCGAAGCCCAGCGGTACGCCGAACCGCTGCGTC
>DASVVF010000060.1:0-8312 GCA_036386695.1 Catenuloplanes sp.
CCGAGATGCTCAAGGGCGGCGTCATCATGGACGTCGTCGACGCCACGCAGGCCAGGATCGCCGAGGACGCCGGTGCCGTCGCCGTCATGGCGCTGGAGCGGGTGCCGGCCGACATCCGCGCCCAGGGCGGGGTGTCCCGGATGAGTGACCCCGACATGATCGACGGGATCATCAGCGCCGTGTCCATCCCGGTGATGGCCAAGGCCCGGATCGGTCATTTCGTCGAAGCGCAGGTCCTGCAGGCCCTCGGTGTCGACTACGTCGACGAGTCCGAGGTGCTCACCCCGGCCGACTACGCGCACCACATCGACAAGTGGGCGTTCACCGTTCCGTTCGTCTGCGGCGCCACCAACCTCGGTGAGGCGCTGCGGCGGCTCACCGCGGGCGCCGCCATGATCCGCTCCAAGGGCGAGGCCGGCACCGGCGACGTCTCGAACGCCACCACCCACATGCGTCGCATCCGCGCCGAGATCCGTCGGCTGACCAGCCTCTCCGAGGACGAGCTGTACGTGGCCGCCAAGGAGCTGCAGGCCCCGTACGACCTGGTCAGGGAGGTCGCGGAAACGGGCAAGCTGCCGGTCGTGTTGTTCACCGCCGGCGGCATCGCCACCCCGGCCGACGCGGCGATGATGATGCAGCTCGGCGCCGAGGGTGTCTTCGTCGGTTCCGGGATCTTCAAGGCCGGCAACCCGGCGCAGCGGGCCGCGGCGATCGTCAAGGCGACCACCTTCCACGATGACCCCGACGTGCTGGCGAAGGTGTCCCGCGGGCTCGGCGAGGCGATGGTCGGCATCAACGTCGAGGACATCGCCCAGCCGCACCGACTCGCCGAGCGGGGCTGGTAACCCCACCGTGGCCTCGCCCGTGACCGTCGGCGTGCTCGCCCTGCAGGGCGACGTACGCGAACACCTGCACGCCCTGGCTGAGAGCGACGCCGTGGCCCGCTCGGTACGCCGCCCGGAGGAGCTGGACGGCGTCGACGCCCTCGTCGTACCGGGCGGCGAGTCGACCACGATCAGCCGCCTCGCCGACGAGTTCGGGCTGCTGGAGCCGATCCGCAAGCGCATCGCCGGGGGGATGCCCGCCTACGGCTCCTGCGCCGGCATGATCATGTTGGCCACCGAGGTGCTCGACGGCCGCCCCGACCAGCAGTACTTCGCCGGCATCGAGATGACCGTGCGGCGCAACGCCTTCGGTCGGCAGGTCGACTCCTTCGAGGCCCCGGTCCAGATCGACGGGGTGGACGGCGGCGCCTTCCACGCCGTGTTCATCCGCGCCCCGTGGGTGGAGCGGGTGGGCGGGCGGGTCGAGGTGCTGGGCCGCGTCAGCGACGGTGCCGCCGCCGGTAGGATTGTCGCGGTTCGGCAGGGCAATCTGCTCGCCACCGCCTTCCACCCCGAGCTCACCGGCGACCTGCGGGTGCACCGGTATTTCGTGGACCTGGTGCGCGCGGCGGCCCTCGACGCAGGCAAGTAACGGAGGAGTCACATGTCCGGCCACTCAAAGTGGGCGACGACCAAGCACAAGAAGGCCGTCGTCGACGCCAAGCGCGGCAAGATGTTCGCGAAGCTGATCAAGAACGTCGAAGTCGCGGCCCGCATCGGCGGGGGTGACCCGACCGGCAACCCGACCCTCTACGACGCGATCCAGAAGGCCAAGAAGAGCTCCGTTCCCAACGACAACATCGAGCGGGCGGTCAAGCGCGGGTCCGGCCTGGAGGCCGGCGGCGCCGACTGGCAGACGATCATGTACGAGGGCTACGGCCCCAACGGGGTGGCGATGCTGATCGAGTGCCTGACCGACAACCGCAACCGGGCGGCCACCGAGGTCCGCACCGCGCTGACCCGCAACGGCGGGTCGCTGGCCGACGCCGGGTCGGTGTCGTACATGTTCTCCCGCAAGGGTGTCGTCATCGTGCCCAAGGCCGGACTCACCGAGGACGACGTGCTGATGGCCGTGCTGGACGCCGGCGCCGAGGAGGTCAACGACCTCGGCGAGGCCTTCGAGGTGGTCAGTGAGCCCGGTGACCTGGTGGCGGTGCGCACCGCCCTGCAGGACGCCGGCATGGAGTACGAGTCGGCCGAGTCGTCGCTGGTCCCCAGCATGACCGTGCCGCTGGAGGAGGACGCCGCCCGCAAGGTGTTCAAGCTCATCGACGTCCTCGACGACTGCGACGACGTGCAGAACGTCTACGCCAACTTCGACATCTCCGACGAGGTCATGCAGCTCATCGACGCCTGAACGCCCTATCGTGACGACCGGGAGGTGGGTATGACGGAGACGGTGACGAAGCGGGACACCGAACCGGAACTCGACGAGGAGCTGTTGGCCGAGGCGCAGCGCCACCTCGGTGGGTCGTTCCGCAACGAGGCGCTCAATGCCGCGCTCCGGCAGTTCGTCGACGAGCAGCGCGCCACGCGCAGGCAAGCCCTTGCCGAACTGCGTCGCATGTCGGACGAGGGGTTGTTTGATTACACCGCGCTCGAAGAAGCTGATCGGTGAGGTTTCTGGTTGATACCAGCGCCTTGGTTCGCATCCAGCGCGGTCAGGTCGACGCAGCCTGGGACGACGCCGTTGAGCGGGGACTGATCGCGTTGTGCGAGCCGGTGCTCACCGAAACTTTGATGATCGCCGACGCCAAAAGCTACCAGCGGGTGGAAGATCGGTTGTGCCGGCTCTACCCGTGGGCCACCGTGCCGGACAACATCTGGGACCTCGTCGGGGCCGTTCGCCGCGAACTCGCGCCGCACAGCGCGCACCAGGGGGTATCGGTGGCCGACCTGGTCGTGGCGGCCACGGCGATCCGGCTCAAGCTGGAAGTGCTGCACGAGGACGGCGATTTCGAGACCGTCGCACGATTCGTCCCCGAGCTTCGACAGCGCCGCATCAGCACCGGCCCCGGCTGAGTCGGGCGACGCCCCGCGACGCGCCAGTCCCCGCCGGACGAGTCGCCCGCGCCGCGGTGGCATCGACCGCCGGATCCCGGGCCCGGCAACGGTTTGTCAGCGCGACAGCAGCACTCCCGGGTTCAGTGTCCCCGCCGGGTCCAGCGCCGACTTGATCCGGCGCATCGCCTCGATCTCCGCCGTCGACCGCGACAACGACAGCCACCGGGTCTTCGCCCGGCCCACCCCGTGCTCGGAGCTGATGCTGCCGTGCCGGGCCGCCACCAGGTGCAGCACGGCATCGGTGACCTGCTCGGCGTGCTCTCCGGCGCCCAGCACGTTGACGTGCAGGTTTCCCTCGCCCAGGTGTCCGAACAGGATCGGCCGGGCGGCCGGCGCCACCCCGGCGACCGTACCGGGCAGCTCGGCGACCAGGGCGGGCAGCTCGCGCAGCGGCACGCTGACATCCAGCTTGACCGGCACCCCGGCGGCGCTGATCGCCTCGGTGTGGCTCTCCCGGTACGCCCACAGCCGCGCCCGGCCGGCGACGTCACCGGCCACCGTCGCGTCGAGGACGGCGTCGCAGTCGGCGAGCAGTTCCAGCAGCTCGTCGGTCGGGTCGGTGCGGGCGGCGCACTCCAGCACCACGTACGCCGGGTAGCCGGTGGTGAACGGCGCCGGCAGGTTGGCGTACGACCGGACCAGCTCCAGGCCGGCGGGCAGGAACAGCTCCGCGGCGGCCAGCCCCGGCAGCGCCCGGGCGGCGGCGAGCAGCCGCAGCGCCCCCTCGGTGCCGTCCACGGCGACCAGGGCGACCGCCCGGGCGGTCAGCAGCGGCACCAGGCGTAGCCGGACCCGGGTGATGACGGCCAGCGTTCCCTCGCTGCCGGCCAGCAGCTGGGTGAGGTCGTAGCCGGTGTTGTCCTTGGCCAGTCCCGCCAGCCGGGTGACCACGGTGCCGTCGGCCAGCACCGCCTCGCAGCCGGTCAGCTGCTCGCGCATGCTGCCGTACCGCACCACCCGGACGCCCCCGGCGTTGGTCGCCACCAGACCGCCGATGGTGGCCGCCGACCGGGCCGCCAAATCGACGCCGACGTCCAGCCCGACCGGCCTGGTGTGCTGCTGGAGCCGTTCCAGGGTGACGCCGGCGCCGACGGTGACCTGCGCCTCGACCTCGTCGACGGGCTCGATGTCGCGCAGCCGGGTGAGGCTCAGCAGGACCTCACCGCCGCCGGGCACCGCACCGCCGACCAGGCCGGTGTTGCCGCCCTGCACCACGACGGTGGCGCCGGCGGCCGAGCAGGTCCGCAGCACCGCGGCGACCTGTGCGGTGTCGGCCGGGCGCACGACGCAGCGGGCCGTCCCGGTGAAGCGGCGGGTCCAGTCGGTCTCGTACGCCGCCCGCAGGTCGGGGTCGACCAGCACGTGCTGGCCGCCGACCACCGCCCGCAGCCGATCTTCCAGGTCGCTGTCGCCAGGGCCGGCCGGTTCGACGTCCGTCGGCGCGATGGCCCGCGAGGTCACGACAGCACCCGCAGGCGCACGGTCTGGGACATCGCCCGCAGCTGATCGAGCACGTCGTCGCCGTAGTCGGTGCCGATATCGGTGAGCAGGTAGCCGTAGTCGCCGCGGGTGGCCAGCAGCTGACCTTCGATGTTGACGCTGTGCTCGGCCAGGACGCTGTTCACCTGCGCCAGGACCCCGGGGGTGTTGTGGTGGACGTGGGCGATCCGGTGGCTGTGCGGCTGTTGCGGCAGGGCCACCCCGGGCAGGTTCACGCTCAGCGTGGTGTTGCCCTCACGGACGAACTGGCCCAGCTTGTTCGCCACGAAGCCGCCGATGTCGGCCTGCGCCTCCTCCGTCGAGCCGCCGATGTGCGGAGTGAGGATGACGTTGGGCAGGCCGCGCAGCTCAGAGCGGAACTCGTCGCCGCGGCCCTTGGGCTCGGTGGGGAACACGTCGACCGCAGCCCCGGCCAGCCGGCCGTTGACCAGGTGGCGGCGCAGGGCGGCGTGGTCGATGACGAAGCCGCGGGACAGGTTGAGGAACAGGCTGCCGGGTCGCATCCGGGCGAACTGCTCCTCGCCGAACAGCCCGCTGTTGCCCACCCTGCCGTCGACGTGCAGCGTCACCACATCGGAGATCTCCAGCAGCTCGTCGAGGGTGTCGCAGCGCTCGGCGTTGCCCAGGGCCAGCTTGTCGGCGGTGTCGTAGAAGGAGACCCGCATGCCGAGGTTCTCCGCGAGCACGGACAGTTGGGTGCCGATGTTGCCGTACCCGACGATGCCCAGGCGGCGCCCGCGCACCTCGTGGCTGCCGTCCGCGGCCTTGTCCCAGACGCCGGCGTGCATCCCGGCGTTCTTCTCGGTCAACCGGCGGGTCAGCGCGATGATCTCGGCCAGGGCGAGTTCGACGACCGAGCGGGTGTTGGAGAACGGTGCGTTGAACACCGCGATGCCGGCGCGGGTGGCGGACGGCAGGTCGATCTGGTCGGTGCCGATGCAGAAAGCCCCGATCGCCACCAGCTGCGGCGCCGCCGCCAGGGCCCGGGCGCTGACCTGCGTCTTGGACCGGATCCCGAGCAGGTGTACGCCGTCGATCCGCTCGATCAGCTCGTTCTCGTCGAGGGCGTGGGTGACCGACTCGACCAGGTAGCCCTCGGACTCGAGGCGGGAGACCGCGTCGGGGTGGATGTTTTCCAGCAGCAGGGCCCGTACCTTGGCATGGTCGATCATGGTTGTCCGTTTCGTCGAGGTGCCGATCGGTTGGGCGAACCGGGCCCAATCCGCAGACCACCCTAGTGCGCGGGTGGCGGTTACCGGTCCGCTCGGGCCAGTACCGCCGCCACGGCGTGGGGCACGTCACCACCGGGCAGCGGGTACGCCGCGACAACGGCGGCGCTGGGCAGCGCGGCGTACAGGTGGGGGAAGAGGTCGCCGCCGTGCGACGGTTCCCAGCGCAGGTCGTCGCCGAGCCGGGCCGGGTCGACGGCGAGCAGGGTCAGATCGTGCCGCCCGGCGAAGTACCGCGACGCGGTCTCGACCACCTGGTCGGCCCCGGACAGGTGCACGAAGCCGTCGCGGCGGTCCACGTCCGAGCCGGGGTAGGAGCCGGCGTCCCGGGCGGCGACCCAGTCGGCGGTCGGCAGCAGCTTGTAGATCACAGCGGTCCAGGATACCGCCGGGGGGCGGGGTCAGGCGCCGGCGTAGTACTCGCCGACGCGCAGCAGGAGCATCAGGAACAGCACCAGGCCGATGAGGACCCCGGCGCGACCCATCCGCCGGCGCCGTTCGTACGCGTGCCACCAGGCGATGGTCGCCTCGGCGATCGGGCTGGCCTCGTCGCGGACCGTGTCGCCGACGTGCTCGGCCTGCCGCAGCGCGACGCTGACCCAGGCGGCCTGCGGCGGCCACGGCGTCGCCGGTGGCGGCGACGCGGGCCCGGTCGGCCCGGTGGGGCGGGCCGACGGGTCGGTGGAGTCGAGGATCTGCGGGACGGTCGGCCCGGAGCGCAGCCGCTCGTACGCCGTCGGTTCGTGCGGGGCGACGGAGAGCACCTCGACCGGGTAGAGCTGCTGGTCGCGCCAGCGTTGGGCGTGTGCCGACAGGCTGCGCCGCAGGTACGACTCCCGCACGTCCTGGCCGGCGCCGAGGCTGGCCTGCAGTTGCAGCCAGGACCAGCGCGCGGCGACGTCCTCCAACGCCTCCTGGTACAGCAGGTCGGCGTGGGCGTCGTCGCCGGCCAGCCGGGCCGCCTCGGTGGTCAGCTCGGGCAGGTGCTCGGCGACGAAGGTGATGTAGGGCGCCGGTGGTTCGGGTTCCATCCGCCACGACAGCTGCCGCATGGGCGTCTCCTCCCACTTCCACCCTCCATCGTCCTCGTTCCGGGCCGGTCCGCAACCGAACTTTCCCGGGCCGGGGTCGGTGCCGGGAACCGTCGTGCCGCCGCGGGAGGGAAACAATACGAGACGTTTCCGTATCGGACGTCGATCGCCTACGCTGAGGGTCATGCCCGCCCCCACCAACACCGGCCATCCGCGTCGCTGGAGCATCCTCGCGGTCCTGGTTGTCAGCCTGCTCGTGGTCGTGCTCGACAACACCGTCCTGAACGTCGCACTGCGGGTGCTGGCCGATCCGGTGCACGGACTCGGCGCCACCCAGGCCGAGTTGGAATGGTCGATCAACTCGTACACCCTGGTCTTCGCCGGCCTGTTGTTCAGCTTCGGCGTCCTCGGCGACCGGTACGGCCGCAAGCGCTTCCTGCTCATCGGGCTGGCGCTGTTCGGCCTGGCGTCGCTGGTCTCGGCGTACGCCCAGGACCCGGCGCAGTTGGTCGCGGCGCGGGCGCTGATGGGCATCGGCGGCGCCGCGATCATGCCGGTCACCCTGTCGATCATCTCCAACGTCTTCGACCCGACCGAGCGGGCGAAGGCGATCGGCCTGTGGTCCGGTGCGGTGGGCATCGCCATCGCCGTGGGTCCGATCGTCGGCGGGCTGCTGCTGGAACACTTCTGGTGGGGCTCGGTGTTCCTGATCAACGTCCCGGTGGTGCTGATCGGGCTGGTGGCGGTGACCGTCCTGGTCCCCGAGTCGCGTGACCCCCACCCGGGCCGGATCGACGTGGTCGGCGTCCTGCTCTCGGTGGCCGGCCTGACCAGCCTGGTCTACGGCATCATCGACGGCGGCGAACACGGCTTCGGGCGGCCCTCGGTGTGGCTGTGGACCCTCGGTGGCCTGGCGGTCATCGGCGCGTTCCTGGCCTGGGAGCGGCGGGTCGCGCACCCGGCGCTGGACGTGCGGCTGTTCCGCGACCCGCGGTTCTCCGCCGCCAGCGCCGCGATCGGCCTGTCGTTCTTCGCCGGCATGGGCAGCTTCTTCTTCACCGCCTTCTACCTGCAGCTGGTCCGCGGCTACACACCGCTGCAGACCGGGCTGCTGCTGTTGCCGTTCGCCACCGCGCAGCTGGTCTTCGCGCCGCGCAGCGCCGCGATGGTGCGCCGGTTCGGCCCCAAGGCGGTCTGCGCCGTCGGGCTGGGGCTGACCGCGCTCGCGCTGTTCGGGATGGTCTTCGTCCAGGCCGACACGCCGATCTGGCTGGTCGCCGGGTTGTTCTTCGTGCAGGGCGCGGGCATGGCGAACGTGATGCCCCCGGCGATGGAATCCATCATGTCGTCGCTGCCGCGCGAGCGCGCCGGCGTCGGATCGGCGGTCAGCAACACCGTGCGACAGATCTGCGGTGCCCTGGGCATCGCCGTGCTGGGCTCGGTCGTCACCGCCATCTACCGGGACCTGATCGACCCGGCCACCGCCGCCCTGCCGGAAGCGCTGCGGACCACCGCCCGCGAGTCGATCGCCGGCGCCTACGGCGCCGCCGGCCCGGCCGGGCCGGCCGGTGCCGCGCTGGTGGACGCCGCCGACGCCGCGTTCG
>DASVVF010000061.1:0-7017 GCA_036386695.1 Catenuloplanes sp.
CTGGTGGGTCGACGTCCTCACCGTTGGTCTGGCGCTGTCGTACGTCACAGGACTGTTGGTGCGCGTGGAGCCGGGGGAGTAGCGCATGGCGTGGTGGGGGACAAGGCCGAACGTTGACAGTGCCGTCGGTCAGGCGACGGCGGTGGTTGCGTCGGCGGCGAAGATGAGCTACGAGTCGACCGGCGCTCTGCGGAAGGTCACCAAGCAGGAGTGGCAGGAGGAAGCCTGGCGGCACTACGAGGAATGCGGCGAGCTGGCGTACCTGGTCGACCTGATCGCCAAGGCGATGGGCCGCGCCCGCCTCTACATCACCCAGCTCGATGACGACGGCCGGCCGGTCGAGTCGCCGGACGAGGCGCCGCCCGGGGTCAACGACACCTTCCTCGGCGGGCCGGGCCAGCAGTCCGCGTTGCTGCACGAGGTTGGGGTGCAGCTCGGGGTGCCGGGCGAGTGTTACCTGATCGGTGAGCTGGAACGTGACGACGCCGGCCGGGCTACCGACCGGGAGACGTGGTTCATTGCCTCCAACGACGAGTTGCAGGAGCGCATGGGCAAGTACGTCCTGGACCAGGGCGACGGCCCCCGGGAGCTGGCCGCCGAAGAGACGGTCATCGTGCGGATCTGGTCCCCGTCGCCGCGTAAGCACGCCTGGCCGCGCTCGCAGGTGCAGGCCAACCGGCGGGTGCTGCGGCTGATCGAACGGCTCACCCAGTACGTGCAGTCGCAGATCGACTCGCGGCTCGCCGGCGCCGGCATCCTGCTGATCCCGAACGAGCTGACGTTCGCCGCCGCGGAGAGCGAGGAGAACGCCGAGGACGGGGTGTCGTCGTTCCTGGCGGCGCTGACCGAGGCGATGACCACCGCGGTCCGCGACCGCGACTCGGTCGCCGCGCTGGTGCCGATAGTGGTGCAGGGTCCGGCGGAGCACCTGGAGAAGGCGCGGCTGATGTCGTTCGCGACCGAGCTGTCCGCGTCGGTGCCGGCGATGCTCGACGGCGCCATCCGCCGGCTCGCGCTGGGGTTGGACGCCCCGCCGGAGATGCTGCTCGGGATGACCCAGGCGAACCACTGGGGTGCCTGGATGACCGACGAGGCGACGATCAAGTACCACGTCGAGTCGAAGCTGGAGCTGTTCTGCGCCGCGCGGACCCAGCAGATGCTGTGGCCGGCGCTGGAAGGAGTGGCCGGCGTCCAGGATCCGAAGCGGTGGGTGGTCTGGTTCGACACCTCGGAGCTGACGCAGACGCCGGACAAGGGCGGCGACGCCAAGGACCTGTACCGCCTCGGTGAGCTGTCCGGTGAGGCGCTGCGCCGGGAGACCGGCTTCGCCGACGGTGACGCGCCCACCCCGGCGGAGCGGGAGCTGCAACGCCTGCTGGAGATCATCCGCACCGTGCCGGCCGCCGGGCCGCTGCTCGTCACCCGCCTGTTGCAGGTGGCCGACGTCAGCGTCACCGTCGACGCCGACCACCTGCTCCCCGCACCACCGCCGGCGGAGACCCCACCGCCCGACGGCGACACCCCCGCCCTGGACGAGCCGCCGGCCGGGGACACGGAACGGCGCGGCCCGCCCGAGCAGGCGATCGCCGCCGCCGCGTTCGGTGACCCGTTCGTCGGGGCGTGTGAGGTGCTGGTGCTGCGGGCGTTGGAGACGGCCGGCAAACGGGCGCTGGGCCGGGAGCGGTACCGGCACGCGGCTTTGGCGCCGTGGGAGTTGCACACCGTGCGCCCGGTCACGCCGGCGTCCATACCGCGGCTGCTGGACGGCGCGTTCGCCACGGTGCCGCACGTCGCCACCCAGCTCGGCGTGGATGCGGAGAAGCTGACCGCCGCGTTGACCGCGTACGTCGGCGCGCTTCTGGTCTCCGGCGCCCGCCACGATCCGGGCGAGTTGCGCGAGCACCTGGGCGGCACCGTGCGCGGGGAGCTGGTGCCGGCATGAGCACGATGACCGCACCGCCCGCCGAGCTGGTCGAGGTTACCGCGATGCTGTGCCAACGTTCCGGGCGCGGCCGGGGTTGCACCCGGTTGCGCTGGCACCAGTGCCGCACCTGCGGGTGGAACGGGAAGCCCTGGGACAACGACCAGCCGCCCTTGACCGACCTGGCGCACGGCTGCGATCCCGACGCCGTCCACCGCCGGGCGGACCTCGTCGGTGGTGGGTGACCGTGGCCGATGACGATCCGTGGCTGCCGCTGCGCCTGGACCACCAGGCGCGCGTGCTCGCCGCCGAGAAACGGATGCAGGCCGCCGCCAAGGCGGCCCTGCGCGCGTGGCTGCGTACCGCCCGCGCCGTAACCCTGCCCACGGTCACCGCGGCCGGGACGCTGCCGCCGGACCCGTCGGCGCTGGCGGGATCCGGGCAGGCGTGGCTGGAGGCGATGACCGTGCACCTGCTGCCCGAGGCGGCCCGCACGTTCGACGCCGGGGTCATCGACGCCGGCGGCGACCTCGAGGTGCTGCGCGTCGCGCAGTCCAAGGACGAGTACCTGGCCGCCCTACCCAACCGGCTGGTCGGCGTGCCCGACACCGCGTGGCAGCAGGTCACCGCGGCGGTCGCCGAGCTGACCCAGGATGGGGCGAGCATCCCGCGGATCCGCGACGCGATCGAGGCCATCCTGGCGGAACGCTCCTGGGACGACCGGGCGGTCACGATCGCCCGTACCGAAACGATCGGCGCGTACAACGCCGGCACGCTGACCGCCTGGCTGACGTCGCAGGCGGCGCTGGACGAGAAGCTGGACAAGGTGTGGGTGGCCACCCACGACGAACGCACCCGCGACGACCACCGCGACGCCGACGGGCAACGCGTACCCCTGGACTCGGTGTTCATGGTCGGCGGGGTGCCGCTGCGGTTCCCCGGCGACCCGGACGCCGCAGCCGCCCAGGTCGTGAACTGCCGCTGCACCATGATCGAGATAGAGGGCGGTGAGGCCCTGCCCGCGGTCCCCGAGCACCCCTGGCCCCGACGCCAACAGGCCAGGCGGCTGACCACCACAGTGACAGCGGCAGCAGCCGCGAAGGATGGAGCGACCATGACGACGTGGAAGGGCGTACTGGCCCCGCTGGGCGCGACCTCGGGAGACCGGCGCATCTTCGCCGCCGACGGCGAGTGGAGCTTCCGAGACCTCCCGCTACCGCTGCGGTGGGCCCGCGCCGACGCCAGCGGCCACGAAGGCGCCGTCACCATCGGCCGGATCACCACCAGCGAGGTGCAGAAGTCCACCCTGTCCGGAGCCGGTGACTTCATCGACGCCGTACCCGAGACCGCCGAGGCGGTCGAGCTGCTACGCGCCGGGGTGCTGTTCCCCAGCGTGGACCTCGACGAGTTCGAGTTCACCTACACCACCGCGGACGGCACCCCGATCGAGGAGCTGACCGACGAGCAGTGGGAAACGTTCATCGAATCCGGCGAGGACCCGTTCATCCTGGTCACCAAAGGCCGGGTGATGGCGGTGACCCTCGTCGGCACGCAGGCATTCATGGAAGCCCGCCTGGAGCTGGTCGACGACGAAGACCAGCCCGCCGGGGACGAGACGGTGCCGGACGCCGCCGCCACCGTCGCGGATCCGGTCGCCGCGTCGGCTTCCGCCGTAGCGACGGCGACGGCGACGGCGACGCAGCTGGGTCCGACGTACCCGCCGCGTGCATGGTTCGACGACCCGCAGCTGACCGAACTCACCCCGGTCACCGTCACCGCCGACGGGCGGGTGTTCGGCCACCTGGCCGACCGGGACTGCCACCTGTCGTTCCTCAACGGCGGGCAATGCGTCCTGCCCCCCGAGGAAGGCGGGTTCGACTGGTTCCACCGCCCCGAGATCCTGACCGCCGAGGGTGAGCTCCTGGCGGTCGGGCACATCACCGCGGGCACCGGGCACGCCGACCTGTCCGCCAGCGCCGCGTGCGCCGTCGCGCACTACGACGACACCGGCACCCAGGCCGCGGTCATCCGCGCCGGCCGCGACCCGCACGGCACCTGGATCGCCGGCTCGCTGGTGCCCGAGGCCACCGAACAACAGGTACAGCTGCTGCGCCGCTCACCGCTGTCCGGCGACTGGCGGTGGATCGGCGGCGCCCGGCAACTCGTCGCCGCCCTGTGCGTCAACGTCGGCGGGTTCCCCGTCGTCCGCGGCCGGGCCTCCGGCGGCCGGGCCTACGCGATGGTCGCCTCCGGCTGGTCCGGCTGGCAACCGTCCGCGTCTACTGCACGGCGCGGGCAGGCGGCCCTGCTGTCGCCGGCGGCCGTAGACGCCGCGGTCCGCCGCGCCGTCGCTGCCAGCTTCGCAGCCGAACGGCAGCGCGCCGCCGCTACGGCGGCCGCCGAACGCATCGCCGCCACCATCGGCCGGGACCACACCACGCTCGTGGCGGCGCTGTCCGCCGACGTCCACCAGACAACGTAGGAGCCATGATGGGATGTAACTGCGGTACGCGACGCACCACGACGGTGTACGTCTTGTCCTACGAGGACGGCAGCGCCCGCAAGGGTGGGGAGTTCCAGTCCCGCACGGACGCCCAGGTCGCCGATGCCCGCAATGGCGGCGGCGGAGTGATACGGCCCGTCCGCAAGTAGACTCGACTTACACGCCGAGGCCCGAAGTCCCGGCCGAAACGACGGGACGGCCTCGGCGGCCCGCCAAGCTACGACCCAGAGCCGGCCGACTCGTCCTCCTTGTAGATGCTGGGCTGCCAGACCTCAGCCTGTTCTAGGAACAGTTGGTACCTCTCGTAGGTTCGGAAGCTTCGGGTCAGCACGTCGTCCGGCACCCCCGCCTCTTGAAGCAACACTGCGTGCAGAACCCAGCCGAGCGACAAGGCGACCGTGATGTATTTGTCGTAGTCGTCGTCGTGGAACCAGCCGGTACTGGCGCGGTGCGCGAAATCGTTGCGAGCGTTGTACACCGCCTTCTTCCAACGCTTGCTGTGCCCAGTGACCCCAGGGATGGCCGACTCTGCCATCGCTGCCAAGCCCAGTAGCCGGTCCCCGTAGCCGATTCCGTGAACGTGACCGAGAAAGTCTCGAACTGCTTCGCCGGCGCCAGCGTGTACTTCCTCGGCCGCCGCTGCGGCCGCGCGTCGTACAGCCCTTCCAATCTCCGGAGAGAACCGGACGGCCTCGGGGCGCAGTCGCCGGTGTAGCCCTTCCGCAACCGTGGTTAGTTCGAGCACCCGACCTTCCAGTGCAATCGGCCCGCGCATTGCGGCGGCGACGACGGGAGGCAACGGTCCCAAGGCATCGGTCCGACCCAGCCAGGTCGCAATGACGGTTGGGGTCAGGTCCGCGGTGCAGAGAAGTTTCTCCACGTGCCCTGGAAGGTCTGAACCCCTGTGAGCCGCGCCGTGTACCGGCCACCACGGGCCTTCGGCATCCTCCTGTACGTGCGTCCCCAACAGTCCGACTGGATGCCCGGTCGCCAGACTGAGCAAAGTGGCAAGCGGTCGCAGGTATTGCCGTTCAAGGCCCCTGATGCTGCGTGGGGTGACGCGCTGAAGAACAAGCCAAGTTCCTTCTTCGTCTTCCTCCAGGCGCACGTCGCCGCCGTCTGGCAAGGGCGTTGGCGTAAGCCAGGAGGGGTGGCTGGCAGGCGACAACATCGCGGCAGCGGACTGTAGGCGAACCCGAACACCAGAGAACTGATGGTCGCGCCCGGTGAGGTGCGCGCCGATGACAGCTTGTACCCCTTGGAATGACTGAGTTTGTTGATCGGGACGAAGCCCGCCATATCCGCGGCACTGCGCGTCAATGAGGGTCACGGGCGTGCCTTCGTTGGTCGACCCGTGGATGATGTGGAGGGAGCGATCGTTAACGGGGTCACCCCGGTACGTCGGCTCATTGCCTGGCTCGGCAACGTTAACCCAGCGCAACACCTGCGTCAGTAGCCCACGCAAGGTCAACGTCGGCGCCTGTTCCGTATCGAGGCGGAGGACGCCGGGCCGCGGTGAGCCGCCCGTATCGGCGAGCCAGAAATCCCCCGCTTCCTCTCGTCCGATCATTTGGACTCCCATCAACGTTGAGCTGGGCCTCAAATACGTCCGAGCCTAGTGGCTCGTGGTTTGGTGCAGCCTCGTCCTCGACTGTCAGGCCGTCGTGGCCTACGAGAGATGCCTCAGGTCACGACCCAGAGTTCTGCAATCGCGGCAGCGGTCCATGGACACGCTCATGATCTTGTGTGCGCTAGGCTTAGCGGGTACCGCCGATGCTGGCTTCGGGCCGGTCGGGATGCGAGTCCCTTCCGTGCTAAGGAGCCAACGGTGGAGTTTGAGATCCCGGCGAGCCTTGACGGCCTTGACCTGGAAGCACTGGCGCAGTTGGAGTCCGACGCCATCGCGGCGTTCGACTCGGTGCGCGATGACCCGAACCTGAACGCTGACGGCCTGGCGCGGCTGCGGGAACTCGCCGCGTTCGTCCGGACGGTTCGTACCCAGCAGCAGCAGATCGAGCAGGCCGCCGTCCAGGTCGCCTCCGAACTCGACGACTTGGACGCCGCCGTACACGGCGACCCCGACGCTGACGATCCGGGCGAGGGTGATGGCGCTGGTGGGCAGCCGGCCGCGCCGGACGACACCGCGAGCGGGGCAGGCGATGGCGGCGATCCGGGCGGCAACAGCGATGACAGCCCGCCGACTGAGGCGCCGCCCGTCGGGCCCGTGGTGGAGCCGGCGCCGGTGGTGGCGTCGCTGGCACGGCGTGCCGCCCGCCGGCAGCCCAAGCCCCGGGTACCCGGTGCCGGGCGGTCGGCGGTGGTGAAGGCGGCGGCTGACGTGCCGAACGTGCCGCACGGTCACCAGTTCCGGTCGGTGGAGGAACTGGCCGCCGCAATCGACGACAAGTTCGCCGGTTTCCCGCAGACGGCCGGTGTGGTCGCGACCCGGATCAAGCAGGCGGTGGCCCGGGTGGAGCTGCCAACCGTCGACGGTCTGGTGGCCGCCGGTGGGGTCAGCGACTTCGACCTGGTGGAGCACGCGGCGTCGCAGTCGCGGGTGCAGGGCGGCAACCTGATCGCCGCCGGGGGGTGG
>DASVVF010000062.1:0-6839 GCA_036386695.1 Catenuloplanes sp.
ACCCCACCGAGGACGACCGCGGCGATCCCGGCCCGGGTCACCCCGGAGGCGATGGCGGTGACCCGGGCCGACATCAGCCAGACCCGGCGGCCCCGGGACAGCACCCGGCTGGCCCGCTGGGCGTAGAGCCGCAGCACGTACGGTCGGGCCAGGCTGGTCCGGACGTCGTCCTGCCCGTGGATGGCCTCCTCCATCACCGCGGCGAGGTCCGACCAGGCCTCCTCCTCGCCCATCCGGGTCGGCGCGATCCGGCGGGTCGGGCCGCTCAGGGCGGCCGCCAGCAGCGCGGACAGCACCAGCATCGCCAGCCCGGCCGGCCACCAGACCACCAGGGAGACGACGATCGACAGCACCCCCACCGCGAGGGCATGGGCGAGTCGGACGCCGCTGCCGCGCAACTCGGCGGCGACCTGGTAGACGTCACCGTCGATCCGGTCCAGCAACTCCCCCACCGGGGTCGCCTCCAGGGTCGGCAGGTCCTGCCCCAGCGCCACCCGGCACAGCCGACGGCGGACGTCGGCGGCCCAGTCGGCGGTCAGGCCGGCCGCCAGCAGACCGACCGCCAGATCGGTGAGCACGGCGACGACCAGGGCGGCGGCCAGCACCGCGAAGAGCGCGGTGGAGCGGTCCACCAGCACCGCCCCGGCCACCGCGGACGCCGCGGCCTGGCCACCGGCACCGAGCACGACCAGGGCGGCCAGCACCGCGGTCCGCCGTGGTGAGGTGGCCCAAAGGTCACGGAGCAGGCGCATCGGGAGTCCCCCCGGACGTGAGTGGCGGGCACCCAGCGTGCGCCCAATGTCGACGACCCTCAACGCAATTACCGGCCGGGCCGACCGACCGCCGGCGCCTGGTCGGCCACCGCCCGGCCGCACCGGGTGGGGAGCGTGGCGGGCCGGGCGACCTGGTGCGGAAAATCCGCAACCGCCAGTGCAGGATGGCCGATCCGGTACAGACTGATGGCGACCACCCATTGGGAAGGAATGCCATGCACAACGCACAAACAGCGGCTTCGGTCGCCGACAACCGGCAGCTCACGCCGGTGGCCGGGCCCACCGGTCGGCCCGGTGAACGCCCGGCCTGGTCCACGCCCCTGCTGACCCCGCTGCTCGTGGGCGGGACCCGGGCCGGTGGGCCGGGTCCCTCTGACGGCGCCCTTTCCGCAATGGTTACCGGGTCCGGGGGCTGACGACCTACCGCGGCGTGGCTCCACCACGATCATCGACAGCCACCTAACTTTCGCGCGCTCAGCGCATCCCACAACTCCGCTTATCGCCTGATGGCGACCGCCGTTTGGAAGGAATGCCATGCACAACGCACACACAGCAGGTTCGGTCGCCGACGACCGACAGGCCGCCCGGGTCGCCGGGCCCACCAGCCAGCCGGGTGACCGCCCGGCCTGGTCCACACCCCGGTTGACCCCGCTGCTCCTGGGCGGGACACAGGCCGGTGGGGCGCTGGCTCCAGACGGCTTGGCCTTCCCGGACACCGGGTCGATCTGACCACACACCTCGGCGCGGCCGGATGTCGGCGACCACGCCATCGCCGGGTGACGCCCCGGACCGGACGCCGCCTGCCGGCGTCCGGGTACGCCCGCTGACGCGCCGAACCTGACTCCACCACGATCGTCGAGCTCCACCGACGTCCGGTGTCGCCGGATGGCGGCCCGCACCGTGAAAGGAATCCCGTGCACACCACGAACGAAACCCATCCGGCCCCCGGCGACCACCAGTGCGCGCCGGTCACCTCGCCCACCTTCGCGTCCGGTGACCGCGCGGCCTGGTCCACACCCCGGTTGACCCCGCTGCTCCTGGGCCGCACCCAGGCCGGTGGAGCGGGCGCCGCGGACGGCAGTGGTTCCGCCTTGGGCGGATCGATCTGACGACCTACCCCGGCCCGGAAAGAGGTACATTCGCCGAAAACCCGGAGCTGGCAGGCGCCGATTGCGATACTGCGCCGGTGATCATTCGCGCGGTGCAGCTGTTGTGGACGGTCGGCTTCCGGTCAGTGCGACGGCCGCGGTGAGTGCCATCTGCGGGGCGCTCGGGCTGGACGGGCGGCCGTACGGGACCCGGGAGCTGGCCGGCATGCTGGGGGCGCTGGCCGGGCTGGGCCCGGACGGAGCCGGCCACTGGGGCGGTCGGGTCGGCGCGGTGCCGGTGGCGGTGGGGGCGGCACTGCGCCACCGGGTCCGCCAGGACGCCACCGACCGGCAGCCGGTGACCAGCGTGGACGGGCGCCTGGTGGTGGTCGCCGACGCGATCCTCGACAATCGCGCCGAGCTGTCCGGCCTGCTGGGGGTGCCGGACCGCGACGACGTGCCGGACAGCAGGTTCGTGCTGGCGGCGTACGAGCGGTGGGGGGCGGACTGCCCCACCCGGCTGACCGGGGAGTTCGCGTTCGCGGCGGTGGACACCGGCCGTGGCGGGGTGCTGCTGGCCCGCGACCGGCTCGGGATCCGGCCGCTGAACGTGCACCAACGCGCCGGTGTGCTGGCGTTCGCCTCCACCGCGTTGGCGCTGAGTGAGTTCGACGGCGTGGGGCGGGAGGTGGACGTCACCCGGGTGGCCGAGTACCTCGCGCTCATCCCCGCCTCCGAGCGGAGCTGGCTCGTCGGTATCCGCCCGGTGCCCGCGGCCACCGCGATGTGGGCCGACGACCGCGGCGTCCGTAGTTGGCGGTACTGGGAAGTCGACCCGACGGCGATCGACACCGGTCGCGGCGCGCGGCAGCACGTGCGGGCGTTGCGGGCCGCGTTCGACGCGGCGGTCGCCACCAGGCTGACCCGAGGCGGCCCGGTCGGCGTTTCGCTCAGCGGCGGGCTGGACTCCACGTCGGTGGCGGCCACCGCCGCGGCGCAGCTCGGCGGCGAGCCGCTGCACTCGTACACCTCCGTGCCGGCGCCGGGCTGGTCCGGTGGGCGCGTGGGCCGCTACGAACCGGACGAGAGCCATCTGGTCGACGAGCTGGCCGGCTGGTACCCGAACCTGCGGACCAGCTTCGTCGACGCCCGCGGATTGTCCTTTCTGGACGGGTACGACGAGACATTCGCGGCGGGCGGCACACCGACGCGCAACCCCTGCAACCTGACCTGGGTACGGGCCATCCACCGCGCCGCGGCCGCCGACGGGGTCCGGAACCTGTTCACCGGTGGCGCCGGCAACGTCTTCTACTCGGCGGACGACCCGCGGTGGTTGGCGGCTTTGCTGCGCCGGGGCCGCTGGCACACGGCCGGGCGGGAGCTGACCCAGCGGGCCCGGGTGACCGACCAGCCGCTGCGGCAGGTGCTGCGCTCCAGCGTGCTGGCCGAGCTCGTACCGGCTGTGCTGCACGACCGGCTCCGGCACCGGCAGACGGTCGAGCGGGTCACCGGCAGACTGCGCGACGAGTGCGGGCTGCGCGCCGAGTGGCAGGGTGTGGTCGATCCGGTCCGGGCCGGAATCCCGGTCACGGCGGCCCACAGCCGGGCCCGCCGGCAACCCACGGACAGCCTCGCCTCCCTGGCGACGTACGCGGAGTTCAGCGCGGCGGAGCACGCCCGATCCGGGCTCTACGTCGCGGACCCCACCGTGGACCTGCGGGTGATCACGGCCAGCCTCGCCCAACCGCCCTGGGCCCGGCGTCACCGCGGGATGGACCGCGCGGTCTGCCGACAGGCCATGGCGGGCCGACTGCCGGACACGATCCGGCTGCGCACCGCCCGGGGCGCGCAACTGCCGGACTGGCTGGACCGCCTCACCGACGCCCGGGCCGAGTTCACCGCCGAACTGGCCGCGGCCCGCGACTACCCGGTCGTCCGCGACGTGATCGACCTGGACCTGCTGGACCGGGCGGTGCGGGACTGGCCGACGCCGTCCACCGCACCGTCGCCGGAACTCGCCTCCCGCTACCGGGCCGGCCTGCTGCGCCCGCTGCTGGCCGCCCGCTACCTGCGCTGGCTCACCGACCGGAGCGCCACCAGAATCGGCGAAACGGCGCTGCTGCGGCACTGACGAGACACTCGACGACGACCACCGATTCGGCGCGCGCCGGCTTCCGCGACGTCGGGCGAGATTGACGCAAGCGCCAGCGCGGCACGGTTTGTCCGGTACAGACTGGTGGAGACCGCTCAAGGGAAAGGAAATACGATGCCCGACCCACAACCGACAGCATCGATCGCTGGCGATCAGCGGTTCACGGCGGAGACCGGGTTCACCGGACCGCCGGACGACCGCCCGGCCTGGGCTGCCCCCCTGTTGACCCCGCTGCTGCTCAACAACACGCAGGCCGGGGGGACCGTGGTAGGCGACGGTACTGCCCTCGCGGACCTCGGAGTGTCTGCGTGACCGGCCCGACCCGGCCGCGCTGAGCGCCATCTGCGGGCCGGCCACTGGGGCGGTCGGGCCGGTGCGGTGCCGGTGGCGGTGGGGGGCGGTGCTGCGCCACTGACGAGACACTCGACGACGATCACCGATCAGGAAGGAACGCCATGCCCGACACTCCTGCGGCCCGTGTGCCCACGCCCGACGACGCGGCCCCCGCCCTGGCGGATGAACGCCTCGCGTGGTCCCCACCCACGCTGTCCCCGTTGCGGGTCGGTCGGACGGCGTTCGACGGCACCGGCGAGGCCGACCAGTCGGCCTCCGGAGACAGCTGATCGTCCGCCCCGCCGCCCGGGTGCCACGGCAAGCGCCGGCACGTCACCCACGCCCGTCCGACGTCGCGGGTCGGCCACCCGACGGATGAGCGCACCCGACCCGGCCGGGCGGCCCGGGTCGGGAACGCTGTCCCGGTGCTCGGACCGCCCGGCCGGGCGGATGGATTCATTCAGCGCGCCACCGGCACCGCCGGCTCGGGCGCGGCGTCGGCGAGACGATCGCGCCGGGCGGCACCGAGTCGACCACGGGTGGCCACCACCACGATCAGGCCGATGACGGCCAACGCCAGCAGATGCGCCACCCCGGCCAGCTGCTGCCCCGGGTAGAGCCGGGCGAGCAGTCCGTCCTGGAAGCCGCTGCCACCGGCCACCGCGTTGCCGACCCCATGGATCAGCCCGACCAGGAACAGGCTGCCGGTGCGATGGTAGACCCAGCCGGTGAGGAAGCGGAACGGCACGGCCAGCACGGCCAGCAGCACCAGCACGGCGACGCCGGCGACCAGCGAGTTGCCCACCACCAGCGCGACGTGCTGCAGGGCGAAGAGCGGGGCGGTGATCAGCGCCGCCCGCAGCGGGCCCCGGCGGGCCCGCAGGCGGTCCTGGACGAAGCCCTGCCAGGCGACCTCCTCCCACCAGTTGTTCGGGGCGAAGGTGAACAGCAGCGGCAGCAGGAAGTTGGCCGCCACGGCCCAGCCGAGCACCGAGGGCGTCAACCCGGTCGGCGCCCCGAGGAAGGCGACGCTGATGGCGACCGCCAGCAGCGGCAGGGCCAGCAACGCCAGCGCGTACCAGGCCAGGGAGACCCGTACGTCGATGGCGCGCTGCCACAACGAGCGCAGCGCGGCCGGCCCGTCGACGATCCGGGTGATCACGAGGGTGGGCAGGAGCAGTCCGATCAGGGTGCTGCCGACGATGAACACCTGTGGCGGCAGCGGGGTGTCGATCAGGATCGGGGTGAAGGCGAACAGTTGCCCGACGGTGAAGAACCAGGCGAAGAACGCGCCGAGCGGGTGCCGGTGGATGAAGCCGACCAGTGCGGTGTCGACCGGTCGTTGGTTTCCGGTGGGCACCGGGGTGCCGGGTTCGCGGTGCATGACCTGACTCCAGGGGGTGAGACGCGGGTCGGGGTTTCGGGGGGTGGGCAGCGGGATCGGTCAGGAGTGCGCGGCAGCGGGTTCGGGGCGCCGGGTGCGGGCCGGGTCGGCCGGATGGTCCGGGTCGTCGGGCGCCAGCAGCGCCGGGGCATACCCCTGGGTGAAGGACCGGCCGCGCCAGCGGCGGTAGGCGACGACGAGCAGCGTCAGCACGATCAGCGCCGGCACGTACTGCCACCCGCCGGGCACGGCGTCCATCGAGCCCGAGGCGTTGAACGAGGCGTGCAGCAGCGCGACGGCCAGGACGCTGCCGCCGGTGTCGACCAGCAGGGTGCCGGCCAGGTAGCGGAAGAACACCGCGGTCACCGCCACCATCGACCAGTTGAACGCCGCCGCGCCCCAGGAGGTGCCGTGCCAGCCGCGCTCCTCGAACGCCAGCGGGACGTGGATGACGAAGAACGGCAGGGCGGTCAGCAGCGAACCGACGAGCAGCCCGTGCCGGGCCATCAGCCGGCTCTGGGCGAACCCCGCCCAGGCGGTCTCCTCCCAGGTGTTGCCGAGCAGCAGACCCCACACCAGCGTCTGCAGCAGGAACGGCGCCACCAGGCTGCCCCACCCGTCCGGCGGGGTGCGCAGGGTGCCGGTCGCCGCCCCCGCCAGCAGCGTCAGGGCCGGCAGGGCCGCCAGCAGGACGACGGCGCGACCGACGCCGATGCGCCAGCGCACCGCCCCGGCGTAGAGGCGCCGGATCCCGGCCCGCCCGGAGGTCCACCCGGTGACCAGGGTGGCGCCGCCGAGCAGCACGATCAGTTCCAGCAACAGCGCCGGCATCAGGTCCCACCCGTTGACCAGGGAGACGAACTGCGCCGGCCAGGTCAGGCCGATGGCGAGGGCGAGGAACGCGGTCAGCGGGTGACGCCGGGCGAACTCCCGGACCGGCCCGGACCGACGGGGCGGGGCCACCGCTGGGTTCGTGGTCATGACAATCTCCTTCGACTTACCGGCCACCGGCCGGCGCGTTATCGACGCCAATACCGTGTCGCGTCGCAGGGGTCCGCGTCGTCGGCCGGCGCGACGAACCGCACCGTCGGCCGCGCCGACGACACCGC
>DASVVF010000063.1:0-4087 GCA_036386695.1 Catenuloplanes sp.
CACCTCCGGCTTGGCCAGCTGCTCGGGTGCCAGGAAGACGAATTCGGCGTCGCCCTTCCGCAACGCCTCGAACGCCCTGCTGTTGGCCCCGTCGGACCGGGCCGAGTTGACCACCTGGGCGTCCGGCGCCCCGTGCTCGGCCAGCGCCTTGGCCTGGTCGCGCTGCAGCGCCAGCAGCGGCGACACCACCACGGTCGGGCCGTTCATCAACACCGCCGGAACCTGGTAGACGGCTGACTTGCCCGAACCGGTGGGGGAGACGAGCAGGGTGTCCCGGCCGGCCATCACCTGGGTCATCGCCTCGGCCTGGGCCGGCCGCAGCTCGTCCCATCCGTAGAGGTCGGCCGCCACCCCCCGCAGCCTGCTCAGAACGGCGACGGCCGCGCTGCTCGATTCATCATCGGCTCTGGTCACCGGCCCGGGATACCCACCCGCGCCGGCCTGACACCCCGCCCCGGTGGTGGACCCCTCCGATGACCGTACCCGGACTGTCACAGAAAGTTAAAACCGCTGGTGTTGAACCTTTCTCGGGTTGCTCTGCGTACCTGCTGGGTATGAGGATGGCCTGCGGAGAAGGCGCGCGGATGGTGACCCACCGCAACGATGGCGCCTACGGTGCGACGCGCGGCCCGGCATTCGGATCCGCGGGTGTGACCGTTGCCTGACCGAGCCGGGGAGTTCACGCCGCCACGCCGCCATCCCCATGACCAGCGACGTCACTCCGCTGCCCTCCACCGGGCCGGCCACCCGTCCCGTCGGGAGGTGTACCAGCCCGGCTACGCCACCGAGGACGGGACCTACCGGCCCGGCTACGTCACCGAGGACCGGGCCCGCCAACGCGACCGGGGCGCCGATCCCCACCGCCCCGGCCACGCCGTCGGCGACGGCGGGTACCGGCCCCGCTACGCCGGCGGGGATGACGCGTTCCGGCCCGGCTACACCGGCCGGGATGAGGATTTCCGGTCCGACTACGCCGGCGGGGATGAGGCGTACCGGCCCGGTTACGCCGGCGGGGATGAGGCGTACCCGACCGGCTACACCGCCGGGGCCGACGCGTACCCGACCAACTCGGCCGCCGGGGACGAACCGTACGAAGCGCGGTCGCCGCGGGTCCGGCACCGCCGGCCGTCCCGCTTCCGCGCCGCGTCCAACGCCCGACGGCGCGAACCGGCGGGCAGCGGCGGAGGTACCCGGAAAGCCACCGCCCGACGGTTGCTACCGGTACTGATCATCTGTGGTCTGGCCGCCATCGCCGTGGTCATCGGGGTCGTCGCCCCGGGTTACCGGGTTGCTCCGGGCGCCCCCCAGGCGGCCGCCGTGACGGTGCAGCGGGCGGCCGTCGAACCGCCGGCCGTCGAACCGCCGACCGTCGAACGGCCCGTCCGGACGACTACCCGCTCGCAGCGCCAGCCCAGGCCGGCACCGGCGGCCTCGCCCTCCCCGAAACGCGAGCCGGCCAAGCCGGTGCGCATCCAGGGGCTCTCCACGGCGCAGGCGGCCAACGCCGCGCTGATCGTGGAGGTGGGCAGGCAGCGGGGACTACCCCGGCGCGGGCAGATCGTCGCGATCGCCACCGCCATGCAGGAGAGCAGCCTGCGCAACCTGGCGAACCCCACGGTCCCCGAATCGCTGAAGCACACCAACCAGGGGACCGGGACGGACTTCGACTCGGTGGGGGTCTTCCAGCAGCGCCCGAGCCAGGGCTGGGGCTCCGTCGAGCAACTCATGAGCCCGCGTTACGCCGCGTCGGTCTTCTACGAACGACTCGTCAAGGTGCCCGGCTGGGAGAACATGACCGTGACGGCGGCCGCCCAGGCGGTGCAGCGGTCCGGCCTGCCGGACGCCTACGCCAAGCACGAGGGACGGGCAACGCAGATCGTCTCCGCGCTGAGCTGAGCCGCCTACCGGGGGCTGAGTTGAGCCGCCGGCCGGCCAACGCCGCCGGGACCGAAGGTTTCCGCCCCACCCGTGCAACCCTCCCGCCTGCCGGTGCTGTGTAAGCAGTGACGGGCAACGGGAGGAACAGGGTTTGAATACGGACACGGAACGTGAGTTCGGTGACTTCGTCGCGGCTCGATCGGACGCGTTGTGCCGGTTCGCCTACCTGTTGTGTGGTGACTGGCACCGGGCCGAAGACACCGTCCAGACAGCGCTGACCAAGCTCTACGTGGCGTGGAAACGCGTACACGACCGCGAGGCCATCGACGGCTACGTCCGAAGAATCATCGTGAACGTGCTCGCCAGCGAGGGCCGGCTGGCCCGGTTCCGCCGCGAGCGGCTCTCCGGCGAGCTGCCGGACCGCGCGGACGGCAGCGACTTCGCCGTCTCGGCGCACGACCGGATGGCGATCCTGCAGGCGCTGGCCACGGTGCCACCCCGCCAGCGCGCGGTCATCGTCCTGCGCTACTGGGAGGACCAATCGCTGGAACAGGTCGCCCAGACGCTCGGCTGCTCCGTCGGAACCGTGAAGAGCCAGGCCGCCCGTGGGCTGAGCACTCTCCGCCAGGCGCTCGGCGCCCTGGAACCCATGACATCGAGGGGTTGACATGTCTGACATCAAGGCACTGCTGGTGCGGGCCGTCGGAGACCGGCCATCGGCTCCGACGATCGACCGGGAGACCGCGATCGTGGCCGGTCGTCGGGCGTTGCGCCGCCGGCGGACGATGCAGGTCGCCGGCGTGCTGGCCGCGACCACCGGCCTGGCCGTCGGCGGCGTGCTGGCCGTCGGGCCGATCCGCGGCACAGCTCCCGGCCGGCCCCTGACCACCATCGCGGGCCCGGCCGCCCCGGCGACGTCCGCCCCCGTTCCGCCGGCCGGCTGTCCCGCTGGGGAGACCACCCAACCCGGTGGTGCCTGCCTTCCGGCGCAGCCGCCGATGCCGACCGAGCCTGCCGCCGCCGCGAAGCCACGCCTGACCGGGGTGCTGACGGCCGCCGTCCGACAGGTGCTGCCGGCCGCCAAGGTCGTCCGCCACCGGGACCTGAACCAGGCGGCCCTGGTGTTCGCCGGCGACCGGAGCGGATACAAGTCCGGTGCGCAGGTCACCACCGGCCCACACACCGGGACCCTGCTGGTCAGCCTTAGCTCCCGGGCGGCCGAGTCGGCCACCTCGTCGCCGAAGCCGACGACGATCCCCAGTGCGGCCGATGGCCCCGGTCAGGCCGGACCGACACCGACGTCCCGGCCCACCGAGGGGCCCGGCGGCCGCAGCGGTCCGACACCGTCTCCGAAAATGACACAGACCTCGGCGGTGGCGCCGTACCCGGCGTGCACCCCGGCGTACCCGCCGGCGAAGTTGACGTTCTGCAAGAGCTTCGTGGGTCCGCGAGGGGAACTGGTCGAGGAGCGGACCCACACGTCCGGCGACAAGGTCGCGCACCTGGTCAACATCATTGCCCGGGACGGCACCACCGTGTCCGCCATGACCGACAACTCCCTCAGGATCAACGGCGGTGCCACCTCCGCCGCCGCGCCGATGACCTTGCGACAGTTGCGCGACATCGTGCTCACCGACGGCCTCACGCTCTACCCGTGACATTCCGCTGCCACGCGGCCCGCTCCAGGGTCGCGTGGCAGCGGCCCACGACGCGGTTACCGGTGCGCCGCCGCAGCCGCCTCGGCGACCAGGTCGGCGAACCGGTCGGGGTGCGAGTACGGGAACGCGTGCGCCCCGGCGACGGTGACCGCCCGGCCGTCCGACGCGATCGTGGCCAACCGCCGCACCCACCCCGGCGGTGCGAAGTGGTCATGTTGGCCGGTGGCCAGCAACACCGGGCAGCCGACCCGGGCCAGGATGTCCTCCGGCCGGTCCCGCAGCCCGCTGCGCACGTAACGGGTGAGGGCCCGGACGCCGGCCCGCCGGTACTCGCCCGCCACCGCGGCCGCCCCGGACGACGGTTCCCGCCGCGTGGTGCGCGCCCAGGCGCGCACCAGGTGGGCCGTACGCCGGGTCTGCGGCGCGAACGTCGGTCCCGCCAGCAGTAGCGCGGCGACGCTGTCCGGCGCCGCCAGCGCGGCCCGCAGGGCGGCCTGGGCGCCGGTGGAGTGCCCGGCCAGCACCACCGGCCCGCGGGTGTTCTCCCGCAG
>DASVVF010000064.1:0-2390 GCA_036386695.1 Catenuloplanes sp.
TTTGGGACACGCGTTGAGCGCGTCGCTGTCCTCGAACACCACCGGGTTGCCCCGGCGGACCGCGACACAGCCGAACGGCGAACTCACCGGGCAGCACGGGCTGTCACCGGCGGCGTTGGCGGTCCGCCGGGTGAGATGCGCCTTGGACGAGTCGGCCAGCAGCAGTTCGGTGGGATGGCCGGGAGCGAGCAGGCGCATCGTACGTTCGATCACCGCGTACGTTTCCGCCTCGGTGTCGGCCATTTCGAACGCCTCCGACAGCTGGCTGCCCAGGCCCTCGCGCCGGGCCTCGGAGGTGAGCCGGCGCATCGTGTCGCTCAACGTGTCGGCGGTGTCGTTGAAGGCGCTGGCCAGCGCGCTGATCTCGTCGGAACCGTCAACCACGCACCGGGCGTCCAACTCGCCGGCGCCGATCCGGTACGCCACCGCGCTGATCCGTCGCAGGGCGCGCAGGATCGAGCGGGCCAGCAGGGCGGACAGGCCGACCACCAGCAGGGCGCCGACGGTCGCCGCGGCGATCAGGGTACGGGTGTCGTCGCGCTCCACCGCGCGGGCGGCACTCGACTGGGCGACGCGTTCGCGGGTGAGTTGAGCGGACAGCTCGGACACCTGCGCGTCGAGGGCGTCCGCCTCGTCCTCGAAGTCCCCGAGCTGGGCCAGCCCGGCCCTACGGTCGGCGAACGCCAGGTCGATCAGCGTCTCCGCGTGGCTGATCAGGGTGTTCTCCGCTACCGCCAGCGCCTGGAACTCCTGGTCGTGGTCGGTCCCGTCGGCGAGCGTGGAGAGCTGGGCGTTGTTGGCGAGCAGTCGCTCGCGGGCTCCCTCGAACTCCTCCCGGATCTCCGCGGTGGGACGGTCGGTGCCACCGGCGCTGGCCGCGTAGGCGAACCACACCTGGGCACGGATCTTGTGTTGCAGAGCCAACACCTCAAGGGTCGACGCCTGGGTGGTGCCCAACCACAGCTCCGCCTCGTTGGCGGCGTTGAGCCGGGAGTATCCGCTCAGGCCCACCACGCCGATCACGGCGGTGAGCACCGCACCCACGGCCGAGATGCCGTAGAGGCGTCCCCGGACGGTCAGCCGCCGACCTGCTCTCGCCACCCGAACCCCCTGCTCAGCGTCTCTCTCCCATCGGCGGGACGAACGCTGAGCTGAGGCATTTCCGGCCCGGCTGTACCCGGCGGCGGCCGGCTCACCGGGATCACCGGCGTCGGGCGGCGGCGGTCACGGCTGCGTTGTCATGAGGCGTAACGGGGTCGGCAGCGGGACCGGATAGTCGCCGGTCAGGCAGGCGTCGCAGAAGCCCGTTCCGGACGGCGTGACCGACGTTTTGAGCCCGTCCAGGCTCAGGTAGGCCAGTGAGTCCGCGCCGAGATACTCGCGGATCTGCGGCACGGTCAGCGTGGCGGCGATCAGTTTGGAACGGTCGGCCGTGTCCATGCCGAAGAAACACGGCCACCGGTACGGCGGCGACAGCACCCGCAGGTGCACCTCGGCCGCGCCGGCGCCGCGCAGCATCCGTACCGTCTCGCGCAACGTCGTGGCGCGGACGATGGAATCCTCCACCACGGCGAGCCGCTTACCCGCCACCACCCGCTTGATCGGGTTCAGCTTGATCCGGACGGCGGCCTCGCGCAGTTCCTGGGTGGGGGCGATGAACGTCCGGCCGATATACCGGTTCTTCACGAAGCCGTCGCCGTACGGGATGCCGGACTGGCGGGCGTAGCCCTGGGCGCCCGGAATGCTGGACTCCGGGACCGGGATGACGAGGTCCGCGGTGACCGGCGCCTCCCGGGCGAGCTGCTCGCCCATCCGCTGCCGGGCCAGGTAGACACTCTCGCCGCGCAGTTCCCCGTCCGGGCGGGCGAAATAGACGAACTCGAAGACACACAGGCGCGGGTCGACGCGCTCGGCGGGGAAGGGCCACTCGGAACGGATCCCGGTGGCGTCGATGAACACCACCTCTCCCGGAGCCACCTCGCGCACCACCTCGGCGCCGATGATGTCGAGCGCCGGGGTCTCCGATGCCAGGGCCCAGCCATCGTCGAGTCGGCCGAGGAACAGCGGCCGGAAGCCGTTGGGGTCCCGCACCCCGATCAGCCGGCTCTGATCGAGCATGACGAACGAGAACGCCCCGCTGAGCCGGGGAAGCGTCGTCAGCAGCGCCTTGTCGAAGGCCTCCGGGTCGGTGTCCGCGGCGCCGTGGGCGGCCAGCTGGGCGGCGAGCAGTTCGGCGACGACGTCGCTGTCGCTGCCGACCTCGTCGGTTGCCATGCCGGTCAGCTCCAGCAACTCCGCCGTGTTGACCAGATTGCCGTTGTGGGCCAGCGCGAACTGGGTCAACCGATCGCTGCGGTACACCGGTTGGGCGTTGCGCCAGGTGCTCGATC
>DASVVF010000065.1:0-2847 GCA_036386695.1 Catenuloplanes sp.
CGGTGCGCAACGTGCGCCGGGTGCGGCCGGTCGACCCGGGCGGAGCGGACCTCGACGATCCTGATCTGGCGGCTTACAACCGGTATCTCGCCTGGCTCAACGACAACCCCGGCGCCCGCCCGAGGGACTACCCGGGCTGAGCCACCACCCCGCCCGTCCGCCCCGTCCACTACCCGGCCCCGGCCGACAAGAAGGGAACCAACCGTGCACGCAGCCCTGATTCGCTACCGGATCATCGCCTACGTGGTGGGGGTCGTGCTGATCCTGCTGGTGGTGGTCGGTATGCCGCTGAAGTATCTGGCGCAGCAGCCGGGAATCGTGGAGACCGTGGGGCCGGCGCACGGTTTCCTCTACATGCTCTACCTGGCCGCCACCTTCGACCTCGGCCGCCGGGCCCGGTGGCCGCTGTCGCTGATGGCCAAGGTGATGCTGGCCGGGACCATCCCGTTCGTCTCCTTCATCGCCGAGCGCCGGGTGACCGCCGCGCCGCACGCCCCGGCGCTCACCCCCGGCTGACCGGCCGGGTCAGTCGACCCAGGTCCGACCGGCCGACCCGGCAGCCTCCCGGGCCCGCACCAGGGCCCGGGTGACCTGCCCGTACCGCCGCTCGTCCGGGCAGCGGAAGAGCAGGGTGCTGACCCCCCGGTAGTCGCCCCACAGCTCGTAGGGCCGGGGTCGCACCCGGCTGCCCAGCATGGCCATCACCACCGGGACGAACGCGGCCGCACCCATCGCGAGGTAGCTGGCGGTCCCGACGTCGGCGGACTGGCGGCTGACCGTGATCCCGGCACCGACGGCGACCAGGGCGCCGCCGCCGAGCGCGAGCACCCGGACGGCGAACGGATCCTGCGTCCCCCGGGCGGTACGCAGCGCGGACAACTCCCGCACCGGGTACCTTCGCGACCCGACCCGGAAGACCTCGACGGTGACCAGGATTCCGGGTGCCTGGTACAACGGCTGCGGTGCCGGGCGCGGCGGGAGGGCCGGGGGTGCCGGGCGCGGCGGGACGGCCGGGGGTGCCGGCGCGCGGTGGGATTGCGGCGTCGACCTGACGGCACGATTCACGGGATCCTCCGACGACTCTGGCGGGTGGCGGGTGGATCGCTGGATCGACAGCCGGTGGCGGCCGCGTGCCGATCTTCTTGTGCCGGCAGGCCGTGACCGGCGAAAGTTTTTCAGCTCACGGCCATTGTGTGAACGCCGCGCCGGCGAGCGGAAGCCGGATTGCTGCCACCTTCCGGACAGCCGACCGCTGCGGACGCGGTTAGGGAGCGTTTGCCCGTACTTGCGGGGTTTTATCGGTATGTTCGCCGTAGCACATGGTGAATGGCACGAACAAAGCCGCATAGCCGATGAAACGGCCCCGGCCGGTCGATCGGAAACCGAGCAGCGCTACCCGATGAAAACGCCCAGCTACGGCAAGTGATATGGACTATTGGTCTAGCACATACCTTTGCCGGATGAATGAGCACGCCGCACTTTCGGTGTCGCGAAGGTCGGGTTAGGTTGACCCGGCTGGCCGGTTTGTCAGCCACTCCGCCAGGGTGGCGCCGGGCCAGCGCCGCCGAATTGTCGGTCCGCCAGCGTCGCGTGCGACGCCGTGCGGGCCCGTGGCCGCGGGCGCGCCCGCGGCCGGCGACCAGACGAATCGGGGACCCATGCGCCAGGTAGTGGGGTGAATCCGCGTTCGCGCGGTAGGGCGACCTTCCCGCCCGAATCCGTCAGCTAACCCGGTAGGCGGCGAGTGGAAGAAAGGTATGCACCCCTTGTCATCCGCGCCCAGAATTCTGCGCGCCATGTTGCTGACCGGTCTGGCCTTCAGCCTCATCGGATCCGCCGCGCCCGCCCAGGCCGAGCCCTCGGTCACCGAGATCCAGAAGAAGATCGACAAGGCGTCCGACGAACTTGAGAAGGTCGTCGAGTCGTACAACAAGAACCGGGAAGACCTGAAGGCCACCCAGGCCGCGTCGACCGCGCTGACCACCCGCATGCAGCCACTGGAGGAGCAGTTGGCCGCCAGCGGCGCGCAGGTCGCGGAGATCGCGGTCACGGCGTACAAGACCGGCCAGGTCGGCGCCGCCAGCGCCCTGCTCACCGGCACCGCGTCCGGCAGCCTCGTGGAGCGGCTCGGCATGCTCGACAAGATCGCCCGGGAGCGGCAGTCGCGGGTGGCCACCTTCACCGAGTCCAGTGAGCGTTACCGCGGCGAGAAACAGAAGCTGGACACCACCCAGGCCAGGCAGGCAGCCCTGGCCAAGGAACTGGAAACCCGCAAGAAGAAGATCGAAGCGGATCTGAAGAAGCTCTACGAGCTGCGTACGCAGGCCTACGGTCGGGCCACCCAGGCCTCTCCGGGCGGATACACCGGCAAGGTTCCGGCGGTGTCCGGCAACGCCGGCGCGGCGGTCCGGTTCGCCTACGGCGCGATCGGCAAGCCCTACGTCTGGGGTGCGGAGGGGCCCGGCGGTTACGACTGTTCCGGGTTGACGCTGTCCGCCTGGCGGGCCGCCGGCAAGTCGCTGCCGCACAACGCGGCCATGCAGTGGAATGCGGTCAGCCACATCAGCCGCTCCGAAGTACGCGCCGGGGACCTGGTCTTCTACAACGGCCTCTCGCACGTCGCGATCGCCGTGTCGGGCAGCAGAATGATCCACGCCCCGACCTTCGGCCAGAACGTGCACGAGGCCAGCATCGACGTGATGACCCCGTACGGCTACGGCCGGGTGCGCTGACCGTCACCTGCGCCCCCAGCCTTCCCGACGTCCCAGCCGACGCGGAAAGGGCCGGCATCCTGATTGATCAGGATGCCGGCCCCTTTTCCCGTCCTATGGCCCCCGGCCGCGTTAC
>DASVVF010000066.1:0-12380 GCA_036386695.1 Catenuloplanes sp.
GAAGGCGGAGAAGTCGCGGACCAGGATGTCGAAGATCTCGCCGAGCAGGTCGGGATCGAGGTCGGTCAACTCCGCCTGCTCCAGGATCAGCTGACCGTAGACGACCAGCGCGAAGAGCTGCCCGAGGGCGAGCAGGAAGTCCAGGTCGCGCTGCTGGTCCTCGTCCGGGGCGTGCGCCTGCAGCAGGGCGCACAGGCCGTCGGCCTGCTCCCGGAAGCGGGCCACGTTGGGCACGTCGGCGTGGGCGTCGTAGGCGGTGCGCCAGTCGTGGAACCGGATCGCGCCCAGGCCGCGGGCCGGCCCCTGCCGGAAGAGGAACTCGTCGTCGGCGGGGTCGTGGCGGGTCGGCACCGGGGGGTGCGTGGCCGGACGGAACAGGTAGTTCGGCATGAACTTCAGGATCAGCGCGAGGTTGACGTGCACCGTGCCCTCAAGCTTGGGCAGGCCGCGGATGTCCTTGGCGGCCTTGTCGAAGTAGGTGTCCGCCTCGAAACCCTTCGCGGCGATGACGTCCCACAGCAGGTCGATGACCTTCTCGCCCTCGGTGGTCACCTTCATCTTGGTCATCGGGTTGAACAGCAGGTACCGCCGGTCGTCCGGGCCCGCGCAGCGGAAGTAGTCGACCGCGCGGTCGCTGAACAACTTCATGGCGACCAGCCGGGCGTACGCGTCGGTCAACTCCCGGCGCACGTGCCGGAAGTCGGTGACCCGCTTGCCGTACAGGACCCGCTGGTGGGCGTGGGTGACCGCCTCGTACATGGCGTGCTCGCAGATGCCGATGCTGGCGGTGCACAGGTTGAACTTGCCCACGTTGACGGTGTTCAGGGCGGCGTCGAACGCGGCCCGGCCGGTGTGCAGCACGTCCTGGGCGCGTACCGGGTAGTCCTCGAGGCGGAACTCGCTGACGTACATCTGCCCGTTCACCACGTTCCGGACCAGGTGGTAGTCCGGGTGCCGGCTGTCGGCGGCGAAGAACACGTAGCCGTCCGGGCCCTCGACGTCGGCCCGCCGGCCGAAGACCGACACCAGGCCGGCCACGTTGCCGTTGCCGATGTAGTACTTGGCGCCGGTGGCGCGGAACCCGTCGGCGCCGTCCGGGGTGAGGATCATGTCGGTGGAGTAGATGTCCGCGCCGTGGCTGCGCTCGGAGAGCCCGAAGGCCATCACGTGGCCGTCGGCGAGTAGTTCGGCGGCGCGGGCCCGGGCGGTCGGGTTGGCGCTCTGCCACACCGGGCCCAGTCCCAGCACGGTGACCTGCCAGGTGTACCAGTAGCCGAGGCCGTAGAAGCCGAGGATCTCGCTGAGCGCGGCGTTGCGCGCGGTGTCCCAGCGCTTCCCCGGGTCGCCGGCACCGTCGGTCGCCGGGGTGAGGAAGGCGGCGAACAGGCCTTCCTTGGCGACGAAGTCCAGGAAGTCGGCGTACCAGGTGCGGTCGATGTAGTTGTCGATCAGCGCCTTCTTGCCCCGGGCCTCGAAGAAGTCGACGGTGGCGCGCAGCAGCCGGCGCGTCTCGTCGTCGAGGTGGGTGGGGTCGTAGGTACGCGGGTTGAGCAGCGGCGAGTCAGCCATGGCGGCGTCCCCTTTCCGGGGTGAGGGTGGTGGGGTCGGGTCAACCCTGGATGCGGCGCAGCGTGGCGAGGACGTTGTCGAGCCAGGTGAGGACCATCCGCTCGTACTGGATGCCGCCCTGCAGCACGACGTGCTGCAGGGCGTGCTGCGCGTCCAGCGCGTCGGGGTCGGGGAAGTCGCGCCGCTCGCCGGCCAGGTAGCCGGCCAGCGTGCGTTCGTGGGTGGCGCGGTAGCGCTCGACCTCCGCGATCAGCGTGGCACGCCCGACGGCGTCGTCGAAGGCGGCTCCGCGAATCTTCACCGCCAGTTCGTGCCGGACCGCCTCCGGCTGGACCGGGGCGCGCAACCAAGCCACCAGGGCGGCCCGGCCGGGCGGTGCGGCCGAGTAGCACTTCTTGTCCGGACGGCCGTCCTGGTCGATCTCCTCGACGGTGACCCAGCCGTCGGCTTCCATCCGTTTGAGGACGCGGTAGATCTGCTGGTGGGTCGCGGTCCAGAACCGGCCGATCGAGCGCTCGAACCGCCGGGCCAGCTCGTAGCCGGACCCGGGCCGCTCCAGCAGGGAGACCAGGATCGCGTGCTCAAGGGCCATGCCGGCATCCTGCTATGAAACTCATTGCATAGCAAACCCGGGTCCGTACGCGAACCAGCCGCCGCCCGGACTCCGGCGGCGGCTGGTGGGGGTGGATCGTGGCGGGAGACCGGTTACGGCAGCGCCACCTCCACGAAGCGCGGCTTGTAGAGGTCGGCGTCGCGGGACAATTGCCAGAAGTCCTGCGCGTTCCACGCCACGCTCACCAGCAGCTTGCCGGAGGCCAGCCGCTGCTCCGGGTGCAGCTGCGGGGCGTACGTCTGGTACGCGACGTTGCTCCCCTCGGCCACGCCCGCCGCCGACTCGAAACTCACGATGGGGGCGATCCCGGCTCCGAAAGGGCTGGCGCGGGTCTCGATGTCGACCCGGTCACCCAGCCCGTTCCAGTGCTTGTAGGCCAGCACCCACCGGCCACCGATCAGGCGCACGGAACTCACCTGGGCGTTCAGGATCGGCGTCGCCAGGTGCATCTGCGCCCCCCAGGTGCCGTTGTCCCGCTGGAAGCGCCAGGACGCGGGCGACTCGACCGAGGCCACCGGGACCCGCGCCACGTAGCTGCGGTGCGGCGCGTACTTGTCCTCCTGCTGGCTGACGTTGCGGTACCCGAAGAGGTAGACGAAGCCACCGGTGACCACCGCGTCAGCGGCGTACTGCGCGGTGGCGGCCGAGTCGCCCAGGTTCTTGCCGCTGGACGGGGTTCGCAGCACCCCGCGCCGGGTCAGTGAGCCGTCCGGGTTGAACCCGAACTTCGCCAGCTCCACCCCGCGGAACTCGAAGTAGCCATCGCTGGTGTTCCGGACCCGCTGGCAGAGCACGTAGAGGTGGCCGTTGGCCTCGAACATGCCCTGGGTCCAGTACCGCTCGCCGGCGGCCGGGTCCGCGACCGCCTGCCCCGCGACCGCCGCCGCGAGCTCCCCGCCGCGCTGGACCAGCAGGGTGTTGGCGATCATCTGCCAGCCGTCCCGGTAGCGGCCGGTGGCGGGGTCCTCCTCGCCGATCGCCGTGTCACCGAACGACCAGTAGGTCAGGCCGTTGCTGGCCAGCAGGCTGGTGACCTGGTCGCCGCCGCTCCAGACGCGGTCGTTCCTGGCCTGGAACAGGTCGAAGAACCCCGCGGCCGTGACCGGCGCCGCGGGGGCCGCCTGCGCCACGCCGCCGACGACGAGCGTCATCGCCAACGCCGCGGCGGTCAGGCCGCTGGCCAGAACTCTTCTCATCCAGACTCCCGTGGGTCCCGAGGGGAACCGCAGGCTAACAGCCGCGCCCGCACGTCGCTGCCCGCTTCCCGCCGCACACCGGCGCCGCGCGCCGGCACCGTCCCTTGTCGACCGCCGGAGCGCCCGCCGGCGGTGTCGGCACGGCGGGAACCCGGCCGGACGCTACGCTGACCGGGTGATCGTCGACCTGTCGCACCCGATCAACGACGGCATGGTGACCTATCCCGGGCTCGCCGGCCCACACCTGCGGATCGCCACCTCGCGCGGCGCGTCGTCGGCCCGGCTGGCCGACGGGGTGTCCTTTGAGATCCAGACCCTGACCCTGGTCGGCAACACCGGCACCTACGTCGACGCGCCGTACCACTACCACGGCGACCGGGCGGACTGCGCACAGTTGCCGCTCGAACGGCTGGTCAACGTCCCGATCGTGCTGGTGTCCGCGCTCGGGGCGACCGCGGTGACCCCCGCGCACCTGGGTGACCCGGGGTTGCTCTGGGGCCACGCCGTGCTGGTGCACACCGGCTGGGCCCGGCACTGGGGCACCGATCGCTACCTGGACCTGGACTGCCCGCACCTGACCGAGGAGGCCGCCGCCGCCCTGGTCGACGCCAACGCCGCCGTGGTCGGCATCGACTCGCTGAACATCGACGACCCCGGCAACCCACGGCGGCCCGCCCACCATCGGTTGCTCGGCGCCGACATCCCGATCGTGGAGCACCTGACCAACCTCGGGTCGGTGCCGCCCAGCGGCGCCCGGTTCATCGCCCTGCCGGCGCCGGTCCGCGCCATGGGCTCGATGCCGGTCCGGGCGGTGGCCGTCCACGACGGCTGACCAACCGGCGCGTCAGGTTTGGCGGCGGTCGCGGCGAGCACTTAGTCCTCACCCGACCGCCCGGTCGGTGACGTGCGACGCACCATCCGGTGCCGAGGAGGTGCCCGGGTCATGGCCGGGATCAGGCAGGGGTCCGTACGACTGGCACGACGGGTGCTCGCCGGGGCGCTCGCGGCGGCGATGGCCACCACCGGCTGCACCGCCGATCGGCCGCGGGCGGCGGCCGACGGTGACGCGCGCCGGACAACCGACGCCGCCGCACGACCCCGCAGCATGGCCGCGCTCGGCGATTCCATCACCCGCGCCTTCGCCACCTGCGGTCGCGGCGGGGACTGCGTGGAGAACTCCTGGGCCACCGGTACGGCGCCCGGGGTGGACAGCCACTGGCAGCGGCTCGCGGTCGGCGCCGCTGACGGCAACCACAATGTCGCCGTCAGCGGTGCCCGGGTCGCCGGGCTCGGTGCGCAGGTCCAGGCCGCTCTGCGGGTACGGCCGGGGTACGTCACGGTCCTGATCGGCGCCAACGACGCGTGCGCCGGCGACGAGGCGGCGATGACCCCGGTCGGTGAGTTCGCCGCGGCCTTCGACGCCGCCGTCGACGCCCTCGCGCGGGGACTGCCCGACGCCCGGATCCTCGTGCTGAGCATCCCGGACCTCAGCCGGCTGTGGGAGGTCGGCCGGGACCGGCCCGAGGTGGTCCGCGCGTGGGAGTCCTACCGGATCTGCCAGTCCATGCTGGCCGCCGCGACCGACCGGGGGGCGGACGCGCAGGCCCGCCGGGAGCGGGTCCGCGAGCGGGTCATCGCGTACAACGCCGCCATGGGGACCGCCTGCGCCCGCCATCCGCAATGCCGACACGACCGCAACGCCGTCTTCGACTACCGCTTCGACCTCGCGGACGTCAGCACGGTCGACTACTGGCACCCGAGCAGCCGCGGTCAGGCGACGCTGGCCCGGGTCGGCTGGGAGGCCGGGTTCTGGTCGTGACGTCGGCCGGTCCGCCGCGCGGGGACCGGGTCGGGCGCCGGGATCAGCTGTCGCGCACCGGATCAGCCCGGGATGGCGACGGTGATCGTCGGAACCGGTAGCGGAACGTCCGGCAGCGGGTTGGCCGGCGCGCGTTGCGGCGGCTCAGCCACCGGGCCGCCGGCGGTCGGTGTGGACGGGTTGGCGGGGACCGCGGGCGGGGACGGTACGACCGACGGGGTCGGCGCGGTGGGCGCCCGGACCGGTCCGCCGGGGGCCCGGCTCGGAGTCGGTGATCCAGCGGCCGGCGAGGAGGCACCCGGGGCGGCGGGCCGGGCGGGGCCGGCGGGCGCCGGCGTCGTCCCGGACGGGGTGGCGGCTCGCGACGGCGTTGGCGACGGCGCACTCGCGCCGCCGGGCCCGGGGGCCGCGCGCTGCCCGGGCCGGGGCGGGGTGGCGGCGGGCGAGGGTCCTCCGGTGGCTGCGGGTGGGGAGGCGGCGTCATCCGCGCCGGGCGGCGCGGCCCCCCGCTGCTCGGCGGCCGGCTTGGGCGACCCGACCGATCCCGGGGCGGTGCCCGCACCGACGACGCCCGGGACCGCGAACGGAATGACGCCGCTGGGAATGACCGGGCCGGTCCAGACGGTGACCGCGAGCAGCGACAGGTACCCGGCGCAGACGACGCCCACCGCGTAGGCGACGAACCGGAACCGACGTCCCCGGCGGCCGGTGCCATCGACGAAGACCGGCGCGAGCAGGCCGCCGGCCGGTCCGGCGGGCAGTTCGCCGCGCACGGCGGGCAGTTCGACGGTGACTTCACCGTCGCCCGCCAGCATGGGCAACTCCATGGTGATGTCGTCGTCCCAGGCCACCGCCGGCAGCCGGACCGTCACCTCACCGGCCTCGGTAGGTGGTGCACCGGACCAGTCCGGGTTCTCACCGGCGTATCCGGGGCGCGCTTCGGTCAGGGCTTCCGTAGACATGGCCCAACTAATACCTCGGGAAATGCTGACTTGATGTCGGCCATAGACGACGGTGAGTTACCGGCCTTTCGGACAGTGTGCTGGAAACTCGCCCTCATGGCCAGCCCGGAACTGACGTACAGCAATCTCGCTATCCGGGCAATCGGTGCGGCCGGGAAAACGATTGGCCCCCGATTGGGCGTTTCAGCGGGGCAACCTCTAATACGCAATGCGGAAGGACCACGGCAGGCCCGCACGGACCTCTCGGGGGTTGCCAATCCGCGCAAAGCCGGGCGGAAGCAGCCGTAAAAAATCTTGACATTTCCGGCCAGCG
This sequence comes from Catenuloplanes sp., assembly GCA_036386695.1. Taxonomy (GTDB): domain Bacteria; phylum Actinomycetota; class Actinomycetes; order Mycobacteriales; family Micromonosporaceae; genus DASVVF01. The sequence continues at coordinate 6,473 of DASVVF010000066.1, forward strand.
GAATGTCGGACGGCCGGGTGCCGGGCGGCGAATCGGGCGCCCTGCCGGCCACGGCCACCGGTCGGTGGCCGGCACGCCGCGCCGGCCCCATCGGCCTCCCGGCGCCGACGCGGGGCCCCGCGATGGCATCCTGTCCGACGTGACGATTCGATGGCTGACCGTCTTCGTGGACCTGCCGGGCGCGCACGACGGACCCGGGGTGGCGTTCTGGCAGCAGGTCACCGGCACCACGCTGTCCCGCTGGCGGGGGCGGCACAGGAGTTCGCGACGCTGATCCCGGCGGACGGGGACGCGTACCTGCGGGTCCAGCGGGTCCCTGCCGACCACGGCGGCTGTCACCTCGACCTGCACGTCGATCTCGCGGTGGAGTCCATGGACCACGCCGCGGACCGGGTGGCCGGGCTCGGCGCGCGGCTGCGGCACCGCGACGGGGACCTGGTCGTGTTCGACAGCCCCGGCGGCTTCCGGTTCTGCCTCGTGCCGTGGGCGGCGGAGGCGACCGTGCCGGGTCCCGTCGACGTCGGCGCCGGGGGCGCCAACCGACTGGACCAGTTGTGCCTGGACATCCCGGCCCCCGGTTTCCCGGCGGAATGCGCCTTCTGGGCATCGTTGACCGGCTGGGACCTGCGTCCGGGCGGACTTCCCGAATTCGCCTATCTGGTGCGGCCGGCCGCCATTGCGGTCCGGCTGCTGTTTCAGCGGCGCCTGGTGGCCGGCGCCGACGACCGGGTCTCCGGCCACCCCGACTTCGCCTGCGACAACACGGTCACCCTGGCCGAGCAGCACACCGCCGCTGGCGCGAGGGTCACCGCCCAATTCCCCCACTGGGTGACGATGGCCGACCCCACCGGGCGCCCGTACTGCCTGACCACCCGGGACCCCCGGACCGGAACCCTCCGCCCGACACCGTGACCCGCGCCCGGTGGCGGCCGCCGGCCCGCGGGCACGGGTCAGTACCGGCGCAACGCCGCCGCGATCTGCGCCACCGCCGCGTGGGCCGCGTCGAACAGCGCCAGCTTGCGGACGAAGTTGTGGTTGACGCCCTGGTACCGCACGCAGATCGTGGGCACCCCCGCGGCCAGCAGCCGGGCGGCATAACGCTCGGCCTCGTCGCGCAGCACGTCGAGTTCCGCCGTGACGATCACCGCGGGCGCGAGTCCGGCGAAGTCGGCCCGCAGCGGGTCGAGGTCCGGGTGGGACCGGTCGACGCCGGGTGGTGCGAACGCGTCCCAGAAGAACCGCATCTCGTCCCGACGCAGGCCGTACCCGTCCAGGTCCGGGTAGGCCATCGCCGGATCGATGACCGGGCAGATGAGTACCTGCGCGGCGACCGGAACGCCGGCGTCGCGGGAGCGCCGGGCCAGCACCGCCGCCAGGTGCCCGCCGGCCGAGTCACCGCCGACCGCGATCCGGCCCGGGTCCAGCCCGTGGCCGGCCGCGCCGCGGTGGCGTAGCCAGGCCAGCACCCGCTCGAGGTCCTCGACGGCCGCCGGGTAGGGACACTCCGGAGCCCGCCGGTAGTCCACCGCCAGCACCGCCCAGCCGGTGGCGGCCGCCAGCTGACGGCACAGCCCGTCGTGGGTGTCGAGGTCACCCATCACCCAGCCGCCGCCGTGCGCGTAGAGCAGCACCGGCGCCGCGGCCTCGTCGCTGTCGCGGTACAGGCGGGCCGGAACACCGTCGGCGGCGACCTCGCTGACCTGCCGCAGGCGGGGGCCGGCGCCGACCTCGGCGGGGGTGGCGTCGGCCATGCTGCGACGAACGGCGGCCAGGCCGTGCACCGTCAGCGGGACGTGCTGTTGCACGCCCAGCGCGGCACGGGCCTGCGGGTGCAGCCGGTTCAGGTCCATGAGGAGTCGCCTCCCGCGCGTCGACACGTACCCCGCCGGCACCTGGGCCGGGGACCCAGCCTATCGGTGCCGCCGGGCCCCGGGGTTTTCACCACGTTGAGCTGACAAACCCACCGACGGCGGGCACCGCCCCCGGCGTGCGGGTTACCGTGACGCTCATGACCCAGCCCTTGCCCGCGCTGCCGGAGAACTGGCAGCGCTGCCTCGCCGTGGCCGCCCATCCCGACGATATCGAGTACGGCGCGGCGTCCGCCGTCGCCCGGTGGACAGCCCAGGGCAAGCAGGTCAGCTACCTGCTGGTGACGCGGGGCGAGGCCGGGATCGACGCGATGCACCCGGAGCAGGCCGGTCCACTGCGTGACGCGGAGGAACGGGCCGGGGCGCGACAGGTCGGCGTCGATACGGTCGAGTTCCTCGACCACCGGGACGGCGCCATCGAGGCGGGCCCGGCGCTGAGCCGCGACATCGTCCGGGCGATCCGTCGGCACCGGCCCGAGGTGGTGCTGTCCGGGGCGTTCACCGTACGGATGGTCGGCGGGATGACGAACCAGGCGGATCACCGGGTGGTCGGGCTGGCCACCCTGGACGCCGCCCGCGACGCCGGGAACCGCTGGATCTTCCCCGAGCTCGCCGATGAGGGTCTGCAACCCTGGGCCGGCGTTCGCTACGTCTGCTTCTCCGGCGCCGAAGCACCCACCCACGGCGTCGAGGTCACCGGCGAGCCGCTGCGGCGCGGGATCGCCTCGCTGGCCGAACACGCCGAGTACACCAAGGGCCTGGGTGCCGGTGCGTTCGAGCCCGGGCCGTTCCTCACCTGGGCCGCCGGCCTGGGCGGGTCCGCGCTGGGCGTCGAAGCGGCGGTGCTGTTCGACGTGCACGTCCTCGTGCCGGAAGGCCCGCCGCCCTGGGTCTGAGCCGCCGCCCTGGGTCTGAGCCGCTGCCCTGGCTCTGAACCGCGCGATCAGGCCGAGCCAGGGTCCGCGCCCGAGGCCGCGCCCGAGGCCGCGGCCAGGCGGGCGGCCAGGCGGGCGGCCCGCAGCGCGAGGTAGTGCTGCTCGGGCAGGCTGGTCGCCAGGGTGGCCGCGGTGCGGTAGTTGTCGATGGCGGCGGGCCGGTCACCGGCCATCTCGTACAGGTGTGCCCGGGCCGCGTACAGCCGGTGGTGGGCGGACATCCGCGGGTCGGCGTCCAACGCCGCCAGCGCGTCGAGGCCGACGGTCGGGCCGTGCACCATGGCGGCCGCTACCGCCCTGTTGAGCGAGACCACCGGGTTGGCGGAGTGCCGTTCCAGCACCTCGTAGAGGGCCAGGATCTGCGGCCAGTCGGTCTGCCGGGCGGTCGGTGCCTCGTCGTGCAACGCGGCGATGGCGGCCTGTAGCTGGTACGGGCCGACCGGGCCGCGCGGCAGGGCATGGCTGATCAGCGCGACCCCCTCGGCGATGGCCGCGGCGTCCCAGCGGCTGCGATCCTGCTCGGCCAGGGAGACCAGCTGGCCGTCCTGGTCGGTACGGGCCCGGCTACGGGCCTCGGTCAACAGCATCAGCGCCAGCAGCCCGGCGACCTCGCTGTCACCGGGCAGCAGGGTGTGCACCGCCCGGGCCAGCCGGATGGCCTCCCGGGACAGTTCGACCCGCCGCAGGTCCGGGCCGGCACTGCTGGTGTGCCCCTCATTGAAGATCAGATAGAGGACGTGCAGGACCGCACCGAGCCGGCGGCCCCGATCCCGGTCGTCGGGCATCCGCAGGGGGATCCCGGACGACTTGATGCGCTGTTTCGCCCGACTGATCCGCTGTGCCATGGTGGCCTCCGGCACCATGAACGCACGGGCGATCTCCGCGGTGCTCAGACCACCGGCCGCCCGCAGGGTGAGGGCGATCGCCGAGGCCGGCGACAGCGCCGGATGGCAGCACAGAAACAGCAAGACCAGGGTGTCGTCCCGGTCCGCCGTGCTGTCGATGTCCGCCGCCGGGGCGGACAGCCGGTCGTCCGGCTCGCGCCGTACCACGAGCTGCTCCCGGGTACGCCGGGCCTGCTCGCTGCGGACCTGTTCGATCATCCGGCGGTAGCCGACCTGGATCAGCCAGCCCCGCGGGTTGCCCGGCACACCCTCGGGTGGCCACTGCGTCGCCGCGGCCAGCAACGCCTCCTGCACCGCGTCCTCGGCGGCGGCGAAGTCACCGAACCGGCGGGCGAGCACGCCGAGGACCTGCGGCGCCAGCTCACGCAGCAGGTCCTCGAGGGGTGGCTCGCCGTTCAGTCGTCACATCTCCTGGGGCGGCGCGGACATGATCGGTCGGACCTCGATGGGCATGTTCAGCGGTCGTCCACCGGGCCCGGGGGCGGTCGACACCAGGGCGGCGATGTCGACGGCCCGTTGCGGGGTGTCGCAGTCCACGATCCAGTAGCCGGCGAGGAACTCCTTCGTCTCCGCGAAGGGTCCCTCGGTCACCACGGCGGCGCCGCTGCTGTCGGCTCGGACGATGCGGGCCTGCTCCGGCATGGCCAGGCCCTGCGCGTCGACCAGCTCCCCGTTGGCGGTGAGCTTGCCGTTCACGTCGATCATGAACCCGATGTGCGCCTGGAGTTCCTCCGGGGTCCAGCTGTCGATCGACGGAAAGTCGGCGCCCTGGGCACTGAACTGCATCAGCAACATGTACTTCATGCTCTACTCCTCAAGTCTGCGCGCCCGTCCCGGCGCTCTCACCGACAGGTAGAAGCACGCGCCGCGTTCTCGACACTCTTCGTACCGCAGATCCGGGGATTTTCCCGGCACCGGGGCGGTCGGTGGCGCCGTGGCGGTGCCGGGGCCGGTCCGGACCGACGAAACGTGGAGTCCGTCGAGGCGCTGCGACTAGGCTGACACGGCGTTCCCGCCCCCCCGACGGAAGGCGAAGCCAGTGGCCCAGATCGACGCCGTGGACAACGGCAACGCCGACGAGCAGTGGGACTCGATCGAGGACGAGGGTGTGCTCGACGCCTCGGACACCCTCGACGACAACGCGGTGGCCGATCCCCTCGATACCGGCGTGGCGGCGTCCGACCGGTGGTCCGGCGCCAACCGCTACGGCACCACCCCCGCTGAGCAGCACGCCGGGGAATCGCTGGACCAACTCCTGGCGCAGGAGGAACCCGACATCGACCCCTACGCCGACCCGGTCGACGACGAGGACGAGCTGATCCGCCGGGGGTACGACGCCGAGCCGCGCTCCGGGCGGTTGCTGGCCGACGACGAGGGCGTCGGCGAGGACCAGCAGGCCGATGCCGTGGCCTGGGACGTGGGGATCGACGCGGGCGGCGCGAGCGCCGAGGAGGCCGCTGTCCACATCGTCGACGACCCGGACGGCTTCGGCGACGGCCCACTGCGCTGAGTGCGCCACCGGCGGGCAGCGGCACAGCCGGCCGCGGACCGGGTCACCGACCAGCGGGGCCGCAGCGGCCCACCACCCGGGCGGCGGGCGGCCGTACGCCCCGCGCGGCGTGGGGGGCGTACGGCACCGCTCAACCGATGAGCCCGTGCGCGGTCAGTGGACCACGACCGGCGTGGCGCTCCGGGGGTCCTGGTCGTCGAGCGGCTGCGCCACCAGCCGCCGGCGGGGCAGGAACGCGGCCGGAATCAACGTCGCCACGACGATCGCGAAGGCCACCCAGAACGTGGTGGCGAAGGATCCGGCCACGAAGTCCAGACCGCGCTGGATGACCGACGGGTCGACCGGGAACGCCTGGAGCAGTTCGGGCTTCTGCTGGACCGCGATCGCCAACCCGGCCTCGGTGATCGGCTGCCCGCTCTGCGGGTCGACCGCGCCGGGGATCGGCTGCGACTCGTTGAGTTGGCTGGTGAGAATCACCGACATGACGGCGGCGCCGACCGAGCCGCCGATCTGCTGGACGATGTTCAACAGCGTCGAGCCGCGAGCCACCTCCTGGTTGGTGAGGGTCTTCAACGCGGAGGTCATGATCGGCATCATGGTGCCGCCCATGCCCAGGCCCATCACGAACAGCGAGCCGCACAGCACCAGGTAGGAGGTGTGCGCGTCCACCTGGGTGAAGGCGAAGAAGCC
>DASVVF010000067.1:0-3396 GCA_036386695.1 Catenuloplanes sp.
TCGCCGGGCGCGACCTCGCCGTCCCGGACCCGCGCCTGCGCGGCGTGGACGGCCTCCTTGACCAGTCCGCGGCCCAGGCGCCGGACGGCGGCGGCCAGCAGCGGGTCGGCGAGCAGCGTGTCGGTGCGCGGCACCTGCCGGCGCGGATCGGCGCTCATCGTCTGAGCAGCGTAGGCGCGCGGAGAAACCTGGCGGAGGCGGACGGGAATCGAACCCGCCTGGCCCGGATACCGGGCCACACCGGTTTTGAAGACCGGGAGGGGCACCAGCCACCTGAACGCCTCCACCCGGCACCCTAGTCGGAACAGATCATCACCGCCCGGGCGGGAGGTGACCCGGGGGCGGGGACCGCAGGCCGGCCAGGCGGACGAAGACGCTGCGGCGCTCGACGGCCTCCCCGGCCGCGTCCAGTTGGTAGCCGTCCAGCCAGGCCCAACCCTCGTAGGTCGGCTGGTCGTGCACCCGGATGACCCGGAACAGCATCGGCGTGCCGAACTGCACGGAGGCGGCGCGGCCGATGAGCACCACCTCGCCGCTGCGGGGGACCCCGCCGGCCATCGTGGCGCCTCAGTGCCGGCGGCCGCGGCGGTCCGGCCCCGCGGCCGCGGGAGCGATCGCCCAGGGATACATCGCGGGGCACCTCCTTCGGGTCGGTCACCGCGGTGTCACGGGGACCACACGGTCACTCTCACCGCCCGGCGAAAGCGCCGCAACGCGGGCCGGCACGGTCGGACCGGGAGCCGGCCGGGCACCTTTGTAGACACTGCAAAGGACGACAGGTCGCGCAATTGACCGAACGGGGGGTCGGCCACCCCGTCCGGTTGGCGGAATGCCGCCTCGGGGGTGTGGAAATGCGCGTCGATGCGGGTATGGTTGGCCCGCCATTGACCCCCTTGTCGCATGACCCCCTCATTGCGTACCGTGGTCCATTGAGGCCGTTTGTCGCTCCCCCCGGCGGCAACGGGCCTCGGGCGCGTACTGGGTCATCGACGGGCATCGTCGCCCGGAAGGTCCGATACATGCGCATCCGCACATTCCCGACGGTCAGCGTGATCGTCGCCCTCGCTCTTGGACTGGTCGGCGCTACCGCCGGCATCAGTGTCCACGCGGCGGAAGAGAAAGCGAAGCCGGTCAAGCCCCGTCCCGCGGAACCCAAGGGGCCGAAAGGGATTTTCGAGCTTGATTCCTTCGGCCCCAGGAGCACGGACAATGTAGCGCTCAAGTGGAGTGAGCAGACGCTGCGGCTGATCCGGGAGGCGAAACCGGCCCCCACCGTGGTGTCACGGATGCTCGCGGTCGTGCAGACCAGCGTCTACGACGCCTGGGCCGCGTACGACCCGATCGCGGCCCCGACCCAGCGTGGCGGTCCCGCCCGCCAGGTGGCGACCGAACGCTCGCTGGACAACAAGAGCCTCGCGATCAGCTACGCCGCCTACCGGTCGCTGCTCGACCTGTTCCCCAACCAGCGCGGTCTGACCGGGCAGTTCATGGACGAGTTGTACGGCGCGGACCGCGCCGTCGTGGACGCCAGCGCACCGGCCCGGGTCGGGGTGCAGGCCGCCGACGCCGTCCTCGCCGCCCGGCACGCCGACGGCTCCAACCAGCTCAACGACCTGGGCGGCACCACCCCGTACGCCGATTACACCGCCTACCGGCCGGCGAACACCCCGGACCGGCTGACCGATCAATGGCGGTGGCAACCGCTGCGCCTGCCCAACGGTGCGGTGCAGTCGTTCGCCACTCCGCAGTGGGGTCGGGTGCGGCCGTTCGCGCTGCGGGCCCCTGGGCAGTTCCCGGTCCCCGGCCCGGACCTGCGCAAGGACTACCGCAAGGCGGTCCAGGACGTGGTCAAGTTCAGCGCCAAACTGACCGACACCGACAAGGCGATCGCCGAGTACTGGTCGGACGGGCCGAGCACGGAACTGCCGCCCGGACACGGCGCGATCTTCGCCGGCGCACTCTGCCGGGCCGCCGGCAACAACCTCGACCACGACGTCAAGATGCTGTTCCTGCAGGCGAACGCCGTTCTCGACGCCGGCATCGCGGTCTGGCACGTCAAGCGTCAGCATGACTTCGTCCGGCCGATCACGCTCGTGCGCGCCGTGCACCGCGGCCAGAAGATCAAGGCCTGGGGTGGGCCGGGAAAGGGCACGGTCCAGATGCTCGGTGAGAACTGGATGCCCTATCAGGAACCGAGCTTTGTCACTCCGCCGTTCGCCGAGTACGTTTCCGGGCACAGCGCCTTCACCGGTGCCACCTTCCAGGTGCTCCGCCAGTTCACCGGTACCGATCGGCTGAATCTGTCGGTGACCGTCAAGCAGGGCAGTTCGCGTATCGAGCCGGGCAGTACGCCGGCGGGGGATGTGCGGCTGGCCTGGAAGAGCATGCAGGACGCCGCCGACCAGGCGGGTCTGTCGCGGAAGTTCGGCGGGATCCATTTCCGCGAAGGTGACCTGCACGGCCGCGATCTCGGCGTGAAGATCGGGCAGGCCGTTTTCGCCAAGGCACAGGGTTACTTCAACGGCACCGCGTGAGTTCGCGGATATGCGCCGCCGCCGGGCGGCGGTGCCGTCAAGGTCGAGTAACAGACCCACCACAATCCACCGATAGGCGGAGCGTGACGACCATGCGGCCTGCTGTACTTGCATTCATTCATCGGCCTACGATGACGCTGGCTCCGGCCGGAGCCGTCCGTCTAGGGCAGCGAGGTGATACGTGACCGCTGCGGAAACACTGGTAGCTGGGCGGTACCGGGTGTGCCGCACCCTGGGGACCGGCGGCATGGGCCGGGTCTGGCTGGCCCGCGACGAGGTTCTCCGGCGCGACGTCGCCATCAAGGAGATCGCACTGCCGTTCGGGCTCGCCGACGACGAGCGGGAGGAACTCCGGCTGCGCACGCTGCGCGAGGCCCGGGCCGCCGCGCGCCTGAGCCACCCGAACGTGGTGCAGATCTACGACGTGCAGCACGGCGACGAGCGTCCATGGATCGTGATGGAGTACGTCCGGTCCCGATCCCTGCTGCAGGTGATCAAGGAGAACGGTCCGCTGCCGGTCGACCAGGTCGCCGGCATCGGTCTGGCCATCCTGTCGGCGCTGGACGCGGCCAACCGGGTGGGGGTGCTGCACCGCGACGTCAAGCCCAGCAACGTGCTGATCGCCGACGACGGGCGGGTGGTCCTCACCGACTTCGGCTCCGCGATGATCGACGAGGGCGAGGGCGCCCTGACCCGTACGGGGGTGATCCTCGGCTCGCCGCAGTACATCGCCCCGGAGCGGGTCGACAAGGGCACCTCGACGCCGGAATCGGACCTGTGGTCGCTGGGGGCCACCCTCTACGACGCCGTGGAGGGGCGACCCCCCTACAGCCGGGAGACGACCCTGGGCACGCTGGTGGCG
>DASVVF010000068.1:0-7341 GCA_036386695.1 Catenuloplanes sp.
CCCCCCGGCGAACGCCCGGAGCCGGTGGGCGGTGGTCGGCGTCGTTCTGCTGCTCACCGCCGCCGGCACGGTGGCCGCCAATCGACCGGAGCCGCCCGTCGACCCGGCGGCGCGCCCGCCGGTCGCCGCCGACCAGCCCCCGGCACCCGCGCCGGGACGGGTCAAGCCGGTGGCCGCCCGCTCCGCGCCCGTCGCACTGCGGATCCCGGCCATCGGTGTGGCGGTTTCGGTCACCAGCCTGGCCCTCAACGCCGACGGAACCGTGCAGGTGCCCACCGACTACGCCCTGCCGGGGTGGTTCCGGCTGGGCCCGCCCCCCGGCCAACTGGGATCCGCGGTCATCCTCGGCCATGTCGACTCGCACCGTGGTCCGGCGGTCTTCTTCCGACTGCGGCTGCTCAAGCCGGGCGACCGGGTCGAGGTCACCTCCGCCGACGGTAAGGTCAACACCTTCGTGGTCCGCGCCGTCGAGACGTACCCGAAGAAGCTGTTTCCGGCCCGGTTGGTGTACGGCTCACACGGCTACAGTGCCCTGCAGCTCGTCACCTGCGGCGGCGAGTTCGACGCCCGGACCCGCAGCTACGTGTCCAACGTGGTCGCCTACACCGCGCTCGCCGGCACCGCCGCGGCGGCGGCGGCCGGTTCGCCGCGTCCGACACCGACGGGACGGCCGGCGCGCTGAAGGCGGCCCCCCGGCCCCGCCGGTGGCGCGCCGACGCCGACCCCGCCGACTCCCACTCCGCGCCGCCGGCCCTGACTGCGCGCCGCCGGGCAGCCGGGGGCGCGGGGTCAGCCGGGGCGCGAACCCAGCGGGTCGGCGGTGCGTCCGGCGGCCGGCATGGACGGCATCCTGGTGACCATCGGCAGCACCAGCGCCACCAGGGCGATCACCCCGATCACCGTGAACGGCACCGTGTAGCTGCGCCCGCTGGCCTCGTAGAGCACCGCGGTGAGCAGCGGCCCCACCACTCCCCCGATGCTCCAGGCGACGATCATCGCGCCGTACACAGCCCCGGCGTGCGGGGTGCCGAAGTAATCGGCAGCCGTCGCCGGCATGGTGCCGAACCCGCCGCCGTACGCCAGGTAGACCAGCGCTGCCAGCGTGGCGAAGACGACGAACGCCGAGGCGTGCGGCAACGCGAAGAAGCACAGCGCCTGTAGGCCCAGCATGCCGAGGAACGCGGTCATCCGCCCGATCCGGTCGGACAGCCAGGCCCACAGGACCCGCCCGGCGCCGTTGAACAACGCCAGGATCGCGACCAGCCCGGTGGCCGTCGCCGCGCTGGCCCCGGCCACCGACTGGGCGGCGTCGGCGGCCTGCGAGATCAGCGCGATGCCGCACGCGGTGTTCAGCGCCAGGATCGCCGTCAACAGGTACCACTGCCGGGTCCGCAACGCCTGGCTCAGGGTGTAGGACCTGGTGCCCGCCACCGCCGGCCCGCCGGTGGCCGGGGTGAAGCCCGGTACCTGGTAGCCCGCCGGTGGGTTACGGAAGAACGACGCCCCGGCCAGGGCGGCCACCAGGTACGCGATACCCAACGGCAGGAACACACTGGGCTTGTCGTCGGTGGCGTTGAGCAGCGCCTTGGCCACCGGGGCGGTGACCACCGCACCGAACCCGAACCCGGCGACCGCGATCCCGGTGATCAGCCCCCGCCGGTCCGGGAACCACTTGGCCAGCATGGCGATCGGGGTGATGTACACGGCGCCCAGCCCGATGCCGCCCAGCACCCCGTAGGTCAGCACCAGCAGCCACAGCTGGTCACCCGACGACACCAGGGAGGCCAGCATGATCCCGGCGGCGTAGAGGATCCCGCCGCCCAGCGCCACCGGGCGGGGGCCCCGGCGGTCCTGGATGCGCCCCCCGATCAGGCTACCGATGAAAATGGTGCCGATCGCCACCTCGAACGGCAGCACGGCCTCGGTCTTGCTCCAGCCGAACTGCTCCTGCAGCGGCTGGTTGAACACGCTCCAGGCGTACACCGCTCCCAGCGCCAGCTGCACCAGCACCGCGGCGGCGACGATCCACCAACGGCCGCGCGTCGGGTCACGATCAACGGTGGCCGAACCTGACGTGGCCATCCCGGCCTCCCGTCCGCGCGCCCGTCACGGGCCGACGGCCGGCCCTTCCCGCTCGCGCTGACGTACCCTTTCCCGCTGTGGCAGGACCGTATACTTCGGATCCTTCGCGGATGCGACCCCACCTTCGAAAATTCCGAACCGGGTGGCCACCGAGGCGGCCAACAGCGACAGTCCGGACAACGCACCGGCCAGGCGGCTGCGTCGACCGAGCACCGCGCCGACGACACCGGCGGCGGTCAGCGCCCGACCGGCGCGCAGCAGGCGCCCGGCGCGGCCGGTGCGGTACGGCTCACTGAGCAGACCCAGTCGGGTCTCCACCCGGTGCGCCCCGTACAGCTCCAGCGCCGCGCCGACCACCGCCAGGCGGCGGGCCGGGCCGGCCTGGTCCGGCGCACCGGCGAGCAGCCCGACCCCGGCCCCGCTGGCCATCGCGGAGCCGGCGAAGACCCACGGCAGTTCCGGGTACGCCTCGTGCCAGGACGGGGTGGCGGTGTCGGCCAGCAGCACCGCGGTGTACGTGGCCAGCGCGGGTGCGGTCCCGGCGGCGGCCAGCCCGGCCAGCCGACCGACCGGCGGCAGCAGCCGGCGGGTCAGCCCCGGCAGGCCGCGTTCCGGCAGCCACGGCGCCGCCTCGGCGACCGCCGCCAGACCCACGGCCGGGCCGAACGCCGCGAGGATCCAGGTGCCCACCGACATCGGGGAGGTCGGCTTGGCCACCCGCAGCATGTGGTGGAAGCGCTCCGGCCGGCCGAGGTCGTGGATCAGGAAGTAGCTGCTGGCCACCAGCGCGCCCAGCGCGGTGACCCGACCGGCACGGCGCAGCGCCGGCCGGCCGGTGAGGTCGCCGCCGGCGGCCAGCAGCGCCGACCCGGCCGCCAGCCCACCGGTGAACAGGTACGCGGCGATGTCGTGGTGCCACACCGGCGCCTTGACCACCGGCCGGCCGTAGTACGACCGGAAGTCCGCCTTCGGCACCATGCTGCGGTCGCCGCCCTCGCCACCACGGCGTCGGCGGCCGTCGCGGCCCTGTTTGCCGCCCGCCGCGGGGACCAGGTCGCCGCCGGGGCCCTGCGGCACCAACGGCCGTTCCACGGTGGGTTCGACCATCACGACGGCGTTGCCGCGCCGGGTGCGCCACCGACCCGGCAGGCCCAGCGGCCCGGCCCTCACGGCCGCCGCCCGGCGAACGCGACCACCGTGGCGGCGACCATGGTCAGGGCGGCCACCCCGGCGCGTTGCCACATCTTCGGGAGGTCCCGGGTGGTGACGATCGGATCCGGTGGCAGCCCGTACACCTCCGGCTCGTCGAGCAGCAGGAAGAACGCCCCGTCGCCGCCGACGCCGTCGTCCGGGTCGTGGCCGTACAGTCGGGCCTGCGGCACGCCCGACTCGTGGAGCCGCTCCACCCGCCGCTGGGCCCGCTCACGCAGCTCGTCGAGGTCGCCGAACTGGATCGACTCGGTGGGGCAGGCCTTGGCGCAGGCGGGGGTGAGCCCGTCGCCGATCCGGTCGTAGCACAGCGTGCACTTCCACGCCCGGCCGTCGTCCTTCCGTTGGTCGATGACGCCGTACGGGCAGGCCGGGATGCAGTAGCCACAGCCGTTGCAGATGTCCTCCTGCACCACGACGGTGCCGAACTCGGTGCGGAACAGCGACCCGGTCGGGCAGACGTCCAGGCAGGCGGCGTGGGTGCAGTGCTTGCACACATTGGACATCATCAGCCAGCGGAAGTCGCCGCGGCCGCCGCCGTCGGCCAGCGCGCCGAGGCGGCCGGGCAGGTCCGGCGAGGGCATGCCGAGGAACTGCGGACCGGCGGTGGGGCCCGCGGCGGGCGCATCCGATGCCGACCGGCCGGCTCGACCGGCGGCCGCGAGGGCGTCCGGGGCCGGGCCGACGCCAGGGCTGGTGCCGGTGTCCTGGGCCGTGCGGGCGGCCGCGAAGGCGCTCGCGGCGCTGCCCGACGGCCCGGCCGGGGTTCCGGCGAACGCGCCCGGTGTCTCGGTGCCGCCACCGCAGCCGCCGGCGACCGGTTGCTCGATGAACGCGACGTGCCGCCACGAGTTCGCGGTGAGCCCGCCGGTGTTGTCGAACGACATGCCGAGCAGGTTGAACCCGTCGTCCGGCACCCCGTTCCACTCCTTGCAGGCCACTTCGCACGCCTTGCAGCCGATGCAGACGCTGGTGTCGGTGAAGAAGCCCTTGCGCGGCGGCGCGTCGACGTACCCCGCGTCGGGCGCGGGGTCGAGTGGGCCGTACAGGCTGTTCTGACCGGCCACTGCTCAGTCCTCCGCTGCGGGGTCGGGCCGGCGGGGATCGCGCGGCGTGCGGATCGGGGTGTGGTGGTCGGGTGCCAGCCCGGCCCGCTGCCGGTATTCGGTGAGGTACGCCAACAGCCGCGGGCCCGTCGGCCGGCGCCCGGGACGGATGTCACAGGTGCCGACCTTGCTCTCCTGGATCAGCACATTGGGGTCCAGGGTGATGCCGATCAGGTCGTTGGCCGCGTCGCCGGTGACCAGCCCGGAGAACCCGAAGTGGTACGGGAGCCAGAGCTGGTGGATCACCCGGTTCTCGATCTTCAGCGGGGTGAGCCGGTCGGTGATCAGCACCTGCGCCTCGATCGCCGAGCGGGCGGTCACCACGTGGGCCCACCCGAGGTGGGTCAGCCCGCGCTCGGCGGCCAGTTCCGGTGACACCTCCACGAACATCGCCGGTTGCAGCTCGGACAGGTACGCCAGCTGGCGGCTCATCCCCCCGGCGGTGTGGTGCTCGGTCAGCCGGCTGGTGCTGAAGATGTACGGGAAGACCTCGCTGTGGGCCTCCGGCAGGCTGGGGTTGGTCAGGTTGTCCGCCCGCTGGTACAGCTTGCGGGTCGGATTCGCCTGCTGCTGGTACAGCGGGTTGCGCACCGGCGACTCGGCCGGTTCGTAGTGCGTCGGCAGCGGCCCGTCGATCAGCCCGCTCGGGGCGTACAACCAGCCCTTTCCGTCGCCCTGCATGATGAACGCGTCGTCGCCGGCGATGGCGGCCGGTCCGCTGGCGCCCGGCGGTGGGCGATAGCCCGGCGGCTTGGTCTTCTCGAAGTCCGGCACGTCGTAGCCGGTCCAGACGCCTTCGTCCGGGTCCCACCAGACGTACTTCTTGCGCTCGCTCCACGGCCGGCCCGCAGGGTCCGCCGAGGCGCGGTTGTAGAGGGTACGGCGGTCCGACGGCCAGGCCCACCCCCACTCCCGGGCCACCCAGTCCTGCTCGGTGTGCGGTTTGCGCCGGGCGGCCTGGTTGACCCCGTCGGCGTACACCCCGGTGTAGATCCAGCAACCGCCCACGGTGGAGCCGTCGGCGCGCAGCTCGGTGAAGTTCGACAGCGGGCGACCGGTGGCCACCTCGTAGCCGTTGATCTCCCGGAGCACGTCGTCGGCGCTGGGCTCGTCGTGCCGCTCGCCGTGCAGCGGGTAGTCCCAGGCCAGGTCCAGCAGCGGACGGTCGCGGCGTTCGGTGGAGTTGGCCAGCCGCTGCCGGATGATCCGCCCGAGGTGGTAGAAGAACCACAGTTCGGAGCGGCAGTCCCCGGCCGGCTCGACGGCCTTCTCCCGCCACTGCAGCATCCGCTGGGTCTGGGTGAAGGTGCCCTCCTTCTCCACGTGCGAGGCCGCCGGCAGGAAGAACACCTCGGTCCGGCACTCCTCGGGCACGATCTCCCCGGTGGCGACCTCCGGCCCGTCCTTCCAGAACGTGGCGCTCTCGATCAGGAACAGGTCACGTACGACCAGCCAGTCCAGGTTGGCCATGCCGAGGCGCTGGGCCTTGCCGTGCGCGGAGCCGACGGCCGGGTTCTGCCCCAGCAGGAAGTACCCCTTGATCTTGCCGTCGATCATGTCCAGCACCTGCTGGTACGTGCCGTGGTCGCCGGTCAACCGGGGCAGGTAGCCGTACGCGTAGTCGTTGTCGGCGGTGGCCGCGTCGCCCCAGTAGGCCTTGAGCAGGCTGACCGCGTACGCCTCGGCGTTGGCCCAGAACCCTTTCTGCCCGGGGTGCCGGATGCTGTCGATCCACTGCCGGAAGGTCTCGTGCCGGGAGTGGTGCGGCATCGGCAGGTACCCGGGCAGGATGTTGTACAGCGTCGGGATGTCGGTGGAGCCCTGGATGCTGGCGTGCCCACGCAACGCCATGATGCCGCCGCCGGGGCGACCCATGTTGCCCAGCAGCAGCTGGATGATCGCGCCGGTGCGGATGTACTGCACGCCGACGCTGTGCTGGGTCCAGCCGACCGAGTAGATCAGCGCGGTGGTGCGCTCGCGGCCGGAGTTGGCCGTCCACGCCTCGCACACCTCGGCGAACTTCTCCTGCGGCACGCCGCAGACCTGCTCGACCATCTGCGCGGTGTAGCGGGCGAAGTGCCGCCTGAGGATCTGGTAGACGCAACGCGGGTGCTGCAACGTCTCGTCGCGCGGGGTGTCGGCCGGCACCGGCGGGCCGTGCGACTCCTGTTCCAGCCCGGCGGCGGTCTCCCGGTCGGCGTGGGTCTCGCCCTCGTCGGGGCCGTGCGACTGCTGACCGGCGTACTGCCAACTGCTGGTGTCGTAGGTGTTGGTCTCCGGGTCGTAGCCGGAGAACAACCCGTCGAGCTCGTCGGTGTCCTGGAAGTCGTCGCTGACGATGGTGGCCGCGTTGGTGTACGCCACCACGTACTCGCGGAAGTCCTTGCCGTTGCTCAGGATGTAGTTGACGATGCCGCCGAGGAACACGATGTCCGAGCCGGCGCGCAGCGGCACGAAGGTGTGGGCCAGCGCGCTGGTCCGGGTGAACCGGGGGTCGATGTGGATGATCTTCGCCCCGCGCTTCTTCGCCTCCACCACCCACTGGAATCCGACCGGGTGCGCCTCGGCCATGTTGGAGCCCTGGATGATGACGCAGTCGGCGTTCGCCAGGTCCTGCTGGAACCCGGTGGCCCCGCCACGGCCGAAGCTGGTCCCCAGACCGGGGACGGTGGCGGAGTGTCAAATACGGGCCTGGTTCTCGATCTGGATGGCACCCATCGCGGTGAAGAGCTTCTTGATCAGATAGTTCTCTTCGTTGTCCAGCGTGGCGCCGCCCAGACTGGAGATGCCCAGGGTGCGGTTGAGTGGACGGCCGTCCTCGTCGGTGTCCTGCCAGGTGGAAGCCCGGGCGTCGAGCACCCGGTCGGCGATCATCTGCATCGCGGTGTCGAGGTCCAGCTCTTCCCACTCGGTGCCGTACGGCCGCCGGTAGAGCACCTTCTGC
>DASVVF010000069.1:0-5926 GCA_036386695.1 Catenuloplanes sp.
GATGGGCTCACCGGCGCCCGGATCTGGTGCGGCTACGGCGTCCTGGCCCACAACCTCACCAAAATCACCGCCCTCGCCGCTGCCGAAGCCTGAACACCAGGCGCAGCAACCACCCCGACGCAACGACGACCGCACCCCGCCCCCACCCTCGCAGCGGAGAACCTACTTCTTCAGGTCCAAGTAATTAGGTGACGTCGAAGTTCGCCATCATCGCCATGTCCTCGTGCTCCAGGTTGTGGCAGTGCAGCAGGTAGCGACCGCGGTGACCGGCGAACCGGACCAGGACCTCCACCACCTCGTACGGGCGGACATCGACGGTGTCCTTCCAGCCGACGTCCCACGCCTCTGGATCGCGGCCATTGCGCGACAGCACCTGGAAGTGTCCCAGATGCACATGCACCGGGTGGTGGAAGTCGCTGGTGAAGCGCCACAGCTCGACCGTGTCCAGGCGGGGGGCCGCGAGGCTGGCGGCCGGGTCGTACGGCTGGTTGTTGATCGTCCACCGGCCACCGGAGATGCGGAAGTCGAACTTCCGGGTGGCGACGGCGCCGGCCCGCGTCAGCGGCGGCACGTCGGCTAGCCGCGGCGGAATTCGGGTGTCGTCGCGGACCGTCCGGGTCACCACGAACCGCATGAGTTCGGCGGCGGTGCCGGTGCCGATGGTGTTGCGCAGGGTGACCTCGGCGCCGACCGGGACGGCCGCGAAGTCCACGATCACGTCGTAGCGCTCGCCGGGAGCGATGACGATCTCCCGGTGCTCGACCGGGGCGGCCAGCAGGCCGCTGTCGCTGCCGATCTGCATCAGCGGCAGCTCGCCGGGGCCGTTGCCGGCGTCCAGCGCGAGCCGGTAGCGGCGGGCATTGGAGCCGTTGACCAGCCGCAGGCGGTAGCGCGCGCCGCTCACCTCGTGCCGCGGCCAGGGCGCGCCGTTGACCAGCATGACGTCGCCGAAGATGCCGGACAGGTAGTCACCGCGCGCGCCGGGGGTGTGCATCGCCATGTCGCGCATCGGGTACCGCAGCGCGCCGTCGGCGTCGAACGCCCGGTCGCACAGCAGCAGAGGCAGGTCCCGGTCGTCGCGCGGCAGTGGCAACGCGTCCTCGACCTCGTCCGAGATCAGGAACATGCCGGCCAGACCGCGCCAGACCTGCGGGCCGGTGAAGTCCATGCGGTGGTCGTGGTACCAGAGCGTGGCGGCCGGCTGGGTCATCGGGTAGTGGTAGTCGCGGCTCGTGTCGTGCAGCCGGCCGGGCCCGCCGTGCTGGTGCGCCGGGGCGGGTGAGAACCCGGCCGGGATGATCAGATCGGTGGGGAAACCGTCGGAGTCCGCCGGGGTCACCCCGCCGTGCAGGTGGGTCGAGGTCGGTACGGGCAGCTCGTTGCGCACCGTGACGACCATCGGGCGACCGCGCCGCCCCCGGAAGGTGGGCCCCGGGAAGATTCCGTCGAAGCCCCAGATCGGCGTGCTCAGGCCGGCAAGGATGCCGGCGTCGGCGACCCGTTGCGTGACGGTGTAGTGGTCGGCGGTGGCGGTCACCCGTACCGGGCGGGCGGTGGGCGGGATCGGCAGCGGCACGCGGAACTTCGGGGGCAACGGGGCAGCACTGGTGAGCAACTGGCCGGTACCCGGGCCGTCGGTGGGCCGTCCGCAGCCGGCGACGGTGGCCAGGCCGGCGACGCCGGACAGCCGCAACACCCCGCGGCGCGAGAGCCTCATGGCCGGGCCTCACGGGACAGGACCGACCACCAGGTGAAGCCGCTGATCAGGCTCATGATGGCGACGCCGAGCGGGATGTGCAGACCGACCTGGCGGCCGAAGCCGAAGCCGACCTGCGCGGCGACCAGCCACCAGAGCACGATGCTGAACGCGATCGGCCACCACGGGCCGCGGCCCGGGCGCAACAGCAGAATGGTGGCCGGCAGCAGCGCCGCAGTGGTGAGCACCAGCAGGATGCCGTTGGCGGAGTGCAGGCCGAGCAGGCCGACATCGCCGGTGATGAAGGCGCCGGCAAGCGCGGCTTGCAGGAACACCTGTACGAGGATCAGGACGGCCACGGTGCGGACGATGGCCAGCGGCCAGCGGTGGACCGGTGCTGGGCTGGCGGCGCCCGCTGCGCCCGGTGCGGCCGGTACGGGCGGGGGTGGGCTGAGACGGCTCTGGGGCACACGATCAGCTTGCCTGCGGACGGCCGCCCGGGGATCCGGTGCCGTACCTAGGGAATGCCCTGATCTTACGTCATATCGGCCAGGCGACCGGGTAGTCCCGACCCCGGCTCTGGGACGGCTCGCCCAGCGGTCGGGCGATCGAGGTCAGCACCTTCCTCGCCTGCCGGGCCAGGGTAGTCGTGCGCCGGCGTCCGACGTCGCCGACCCGCTGCCCGGGATCTTCGAGGACCTTGACCCTCCGTCGGTCCGGACGACGAGCTTCAGGAGAGAGCCAGCCCGTTCGATAGGGCAGAACGGCAGCCGTAGCCGTCGGGCTCGTGCGGCGTCACCGCCGGGATCTCAGCACGGCGACCTCGGGGAACTGGTCCGGCGAGCCGTAGCCGTGCTGGGCCAGCCAGCGGACGTTGGTCAGGCATCGCAACGACCACCACGCGTGGATGAGATCGCGGTCGACGTCGGCGCCGTAGCCGGCGACGACGTCGCCGAGGTGTTCCTCGTGTCCGAGCAGTTCTTCAGACCGCGCGCGAGGGCGTCCAGGCCGGTGTTGAACGCCTCCTTGGAGACCTGCGACCACCACGGCGCCACGTCTGCCTTGACCGTGTTCCATGCCTCACGCAGCGCGGGCAGCGACCACGACAGACTCTCGGTGAGCTGTTCGTCCGGCACGCCGTACGAGCGCTCGGCGGCACGCTGGTTCATCACCGCCTTGACCCTGGCCAGGGCCCAGTTGTGCGCGACCCGGGCGGCCCCGGCGTGCGCAAGGACCATCCGTTGCTCAGTCGCGGTGAGGTCCAACGCGAACCGGTACGCCTGGATCGTCTTCACGCCGACTGTTGCGGCCCGGTCGCGGCGGCGACGGCGCGCTGGGCACGGTTGGCCGCGGCGCGGCGGCCGTACAGGCGGGCACACAGGCTGGTGAGGATTTCGGTCACGTCGCGCACGAGGTCGTCGTCGACCTCAGCCGGGTCGACGACGAGTAGCCGCCTGCCCTGTGCTGTCAGGGCGGCCTCAACGTACTCGGCGCCGAAGCGGGCGAACCGGTCGGCAAACTCCTCGTGGGTAGGTAGCCGCCAGCCGGTGAGCACTCGGCTGTCCTGGACGTTGAGTCCTGACGAAAGATCGTGCCCCGGCTGGTCGGTGTGGAGAGTTGATCGCTGATGGGATGTCGTGCCCGCCCGGTTGCGGCGTGAGCACTGCTTCATTAGGTCGCTGATGGTTCTCCTGCTGGCTACTGGTGGTGATCGGCTCGACTGGGTTAAGGAGACGCGTTGCTGTTCATCGGTGATGATTGGGCGGAGGACCACCACGACGTCGAGTTGATGGATGCCTCCGGGCGCCGGCTGTCCAAGGGGCGGCTGCCGGAGGGCATGGCGGGCATGACCCGGCTGCACGCGATGATCGGTCAGGCGCTCGGTGACGACATCGACGCCGAGGACGCCGCTGCGCGGGTGAAGATCGGTATCGAGACTGATCGGGGCCCGTGGGTGCAGGCGCTGGTCGCCGCCGGATACACGGTGTACACGGCGAACCCGTTGCAGGCGGCCCGCTACCGGGAACGCCCGGCGGTGTCCGGGGCCAAGAGCGACGCGGCGGACGCGCACATGCTGGCCGACATGGTGCGTACCGACTCGCACCAGCTGCGCCCGATCGCCGGCGACAGCGCTGACGCGGAGGCGGTCAAGGTCGTCACCCGGATGCACAAGACGCTGATCTGGGAACGCACCCGCGCCGGCCAGCGGCTGCGACACGCCCTGCGCGACTACTTCCCCGCCGCCCTCGAAGCGTTCGCCGACCTCGACGCCGCCGACACCCTCGAACTGCTGGCCAAGGCACCCGACCCGGCGAGTGCCGCCCGGCTGAGCATCAACCAGATCAGCGCGGCGCTCAAACGCGCCCGCCGCCGTGACATCGCGGCCAAGGCCGCGGCGATCCAGGCCGTGCTGCGAGCCGAGTACCTCGGCCAGCCGGCGGTCATCACCGCCGCGTACGCCGTGTCGGTGCGGGCTCTGCTCGCGTTGCTGGTCACCCTCAACGAGCAGGTCAAAACCCTGCAAGGGCAGGTGGAGGCCCATTTTGGTCGGCACCCGGACGCTGAGATCATCTTGTCTCAGCCCGGACTGGGTGCCGTGCTCGGCGCCCGGGTGCTCGCCGAGTTCGGCGACGACCACGCCCGTTACGTCACGGCGAAGGCCCGCAAGAACTACGCCGCGACCAGCCCGATCACCCGCGCGTCCGGCAAGAAGAAGACCATCGCCGCCCGATTCGTGCACAACGACCGGCTCATCGACGCCCTGATGACCCAAGCATTCTCCGCGCTGAAGGCCTCGCCGGGCGCCCGCGCCTACTACGACCGGCAACGCGCCCGCGGCGCCAGTTACAACGCCGCGCTGCGCCAACTCGCCAACCGGCTCGTCGGCATCCTGCACGGATGCCTCAAGACCGGCACTCCGTACGACGAGGCGACCGCCTGGTCGCATCACCTCATCGAGGCTGCTGCTTGACATTCAAGCTCCTGGGATGTCTTTCGCGTCGCTCGCCGCGACGGCGGCCACGGTGGTCGTGACGACCTGGTTCAGCTCGGACCAGTCCCGACTCAGGAGGGCTAGGTCGTGGCGACCGGTCTCGGTGATGGAGAACACCTTGCGAGGCGGGCCGCCGCTGTCCGGCTCCCACTGGTGTTCCACTCGCCCAAGCTCCTCCTGTCGAGCCAGCAGAGGGTAGAGGGTGCTGCCCCGCAGGGAACCCAGCCCGAGCGCTCGCAGGCTCTGCAACAGCACGTACCCGTGCGCTGGTCCGCGGTGCAGGACCGAGAGGACCACCAGCGGCAATGCGGCACGGATCCAATCGCTGGGCCATCGCTCCCCGTCCATGACTAAACCGTATCACGGACTAGTACGTCAGGCGATCCAGTGGTCGGGGCCAGAGACCGCTCCTCCGCACGACGTGGGACTGACGACCGGCTGCTGTGGCGTCCGGCCGGTGCGGTGCGAGCGTCTGTGCCTAGTCTTCGCCAGTTCACAGGTCTCGAGTGCGGCACGACAGCAGAAAACGTCAAACGGCTGTGAGGTCATGGCGGCATGCTGAAAACGGTGAGCAAAGATCGAACAGCAGCGCGTACTCATGAATCAGCCTGGCCGGCGAGCACCGCCGACAGCATGCCGGGTCCGGCCGACGGCAGCTCCAGGAGCCCGAAAGAGAGCGCCACCGGGCCGGGTGCCGTACCGAAGGCGGAGACGGCGCGGGCGGCGAGTACAACCGGTAGTCGAGCAGGCCCGCGCAGGCGGCGTGTGGCTGCGGGACCGTCCGGGCCCGTCCGCGCGGGAGGTCCTCATGAGGGCCCGGATCCCTCGCCGGCGATCGGCAACGTCGAGGTGAGCGCCCGCGGAGGCCGCGCCGTCGTGGTTCGGGCCCGCGGCGGCGCGCCGGCCGATCACCAGTGGTAGGTCAGGTTCGCGGTCAGCGCCGCCACCACGGTGGCGAGGAACACCACCGGGCCCACCAGTTGGCGGGAACCCATCCGCAGGTGGGCGACGATCGCGCCGATGAAATACAGCACGAGGCCGGCGGCCGCGAGGGTTCCCAGCAGCGGTACGGCGAACCCGGCCAGCAGTCCGAGGCAACCCGCTGCCAGCAACATGCCCAACACCGGTACGAACGTGCGCGGTATGCCCTTCATGTCTGCCTGGGTCTTCGGGTAATCGTGGCCTATCAGGTAGGTAACAGCGGCGCTGCCGGTGAAGACCGACGCGATGATGGTGAG
>DASVVF010000070.1:0-4547 GCA_036386695.1 Catenuloplanes sp.
GTGCTGGTGCACCGCCCGGACGAGCAGGCGGTGCTGGGCATGGAGGTCAGCACGCGCTGAGACC
This sequence comes from Catenuloplanes sp., assembly GCA_036386695.1. Taxonomy (GTDB): domain Bacteria; phylum Actinomycetota; class Actinomycetes; order Mycobacteriales; family Micromonosporaceae; genus DASVVF01. The sequence continues at coordinate 65 of DASVVF010000070.1, forward strand.
GCCGGCGGCCGTCAAGGCGCTCAGGCGGCCAAGGCGGTCGAGCGGCCCAGGCGCTCAGGCGGTCAGGCCGAAGGCCAGGGCGCCGAGGACGGCGGCGGTGCCGGCGATGACCCGGGCGACCAGTGGGCGACCGCCGGCCGGCCAGCCGCGCAGGGTGATCAGATAGATCAGCCGGTCCGCGGCGATGCCCAGCACGAAGGAGTTGAAGGCCAGGTCGTCGATCGGCACCGACCGGGTGCGCAGCGACGCCGTAGCCAGGAAGACCGTCGCGGCGACGACGGCCCACAGGCCGACCGTGGTGGCGTGCAGGCCCTTGAAGCCGCTGCCCTTGCGGGCGCCACGGTCATCGGCGGATTCCCCCGGCGGGGTGCGGGTCTGCCGGTATTCGACCATCAGGCCGACGCCGGCGACGAGTACCGCCAGTAGGAGAACGATCGCCCCGACCATCATGCTTCTCCCGTTGGTCACCCGCCCGGTTGCGTCACGCGAGCGTACGAGGTGGCGGGTCGGCGGTGGTCGGCGGGCCGGCCGGCCCGAGCGGTGGGCCCGGGGCGCTGGCCTGCTCAAGCAGCCAGCGCAGGCCGGCCCGGCGGGACACGACCGTGATCCGGTCGCCGGCGCGCAGCCGGTGTCCGGTCGGCACGGTCCAGTCCACCCGACCGGCGCCGGCGCTCGTCCACCCGATCACCCGAACCCCGCCCGGCCGGTCGGCCGCGGTCACCTCGGCGCCCTCCAGCGCGGCACCGGCCGCCACCACCACCTCCGCCACCAGCAGGACGTGGCGTTCCAGCGGGATGGTGGCGATCACGTCGCGGTTACGGATGGCGTACGCGAACGCCGGCGCGGCCAGGTACGACACGCTGCGTGAGATGGTGATATTGAAGGCTTTCTGGATCCGGGCGGCGAAGTCGCCGTCGAACAACCGCAGCACCACCCGCAGGTCCGGACGGATCGCCCGGCCGTTGAGGGCCGCCTGCAGGTTGGTGATGTCGTCGGTGGAGAGCACCACCAGCGCCTGGCAGGTCTGCACCGAGGCGGCGCGCAGGTTCTCCTCCCGGGCGGCGTCCCCGACGATCAGCGGAATGTTGAGCTGCGCGGCGACCCGGGCGCCGCGGGCGTCGGCGCTCCTGTCGATCGCGACCACCTCGATACCCAGGTCGGTGAGCTGGCGGATCACCCGGGTGCCCACGTTGCCGAGACCGACCACGACGACATGGTCCATCCGGGGAATGCGCAACCTCCCGTCCGCCAGGGCCAGCCGCGCGTTGACCACGGCATCCACCACGGCGGCGGTGGTCAGCGGGACGAGCGCCAGCCCGGCGACGGTGAGCAGAACCTGCACCACCTGCACGACGGCACCCTCGCGCAGCTGCACGTCGGCCCCGGAGATGGCGGTCAGCATGGTGAGGTAGATGGCCTGCCAGAGGCCGACCTGTTCCAGCCGGGCCAGCACCGTGCCGGCCACCCCCACCACGGCCAGGACCACCAGCGTCGCGACGCCCAGTTTGCGGCTGACCAGGGCCCGCAAAGCGCCGGCCAGCACCGTCCACGGCCGACGCAGTCGGCGCGCCCGCACGATCCGACGGGCCGCCACCGCGGCGGCGCTCGGGTTACCGGAGGCGTCCGCCAGCACCACATCTGCGGGCTGCGGGCCGGCCGCCGGCGGATCGGCCGGCAGCACCGCCGTCCGGCCGTCCGCCGTCGCGGCGGCCAGCAGGCACACGACCCGTTCCGGGCGGACGTCACCGCGCCGGGCGACCTGCATCGTCCGCCCGGCGTGCCGGAAGTGGGTCGGGGCCAGTTCGCCCAGGGCGGCGGCCACAAAGGCGGGTGCCGCCATCGCCGCGTCGGAGAGCACCGCGCAGTCCGGGAACAGCCGCCGGACCCCGTTGCCGAGGCTGGTGTTGAACATCCGGATGACCAGCCGCAGGTGCGGTTCCACCTCCTGGGCGCAGAGCGCGGCGTGGATGTTCGTGACGTCGTTGGGGTGCACCAGGGCCAGCGCGGTGGCACCGGGCAGGCCGGCGGCCCGCAGCGTCGCCTCGTCCAGCCGCTCGGCGCGGATCACCCGGATGCCGCCGATCCGCCCGACGTCGGTCAGGTCGGCACGCTGGCGGGGTGGCACGATAACGGTGACCCGGGCCCGCTCGGACGCGCCGATCAGCTCGTTGACCAGCCGGTAGGCCAGCGGGTCGCTGCCGCAGACCACGTAGTGCGGCCGCGGGTCGGGGCCGGCGTCGGCCCGGGCACCGCGCAGCCGGGCCACCACCGAACGTCGACCCCGGGTAGGCGCCCGGTCAGCGGTCATGTCCGGATCGTAGTCAGCGGCGGCCCGCCCCCGGCCGCGCCCCGGTGTTCCGGCGGACGGGGCGGTGCCGGCCACCGGGGGGTGTCCTCAGTGGACCGCGTCGATGTCGATCCGTCCGCCGCCGATCCGTGCCTCCTGGTCGGTGTGCACGGTCAGCTCACCGAACAGCCGCCGGCCGGCGGGCACGGGGGCCCGCGCGGTCACCGAGCCGGTGAGCGTGATCGACGCCCCGGCGGCCACCGACGCGGTGCCCGGCGACACCGTCACCGAGCCCAGCGCCGTCGAGATGAACAGGTCCCGGTAGTCGTAGCCGGTGGTGCCGGCCGGTACGGCGTACCCCTGGACCCGCAGGGTGTAGGTGCCCGCGGCCGGGTCGGTGAGGGAGATCAGCTCTTCGGCCGTCCGGCCGACCGACTCCTTCACCAACCGCCCGTTGAGCAGGATCTCCAGGTCGAGGTCGGCGCCGGGGTCGCTGGCCTTGCCGATCGCGGCCTCCAGGCGGCTGGTGCCGGCCGGCACGACCACCTCAAAGGTCTGCGTCCGGCCCTGGCCGATGCTGGACCGCGTCGACGCCGCGCTGCGCAGGTCGCCGGCGGTGTTGGTGACCTGCACCGGTCCGAAGTCGTTGCGCAACGTCCAACTCACCGGGGTGGGCTGGCCGAGGGTGAGGCTGGGCAGGGTGAGCACCGCCGGTGTCAGCGTCGCCCCCTGGGCCCGGACGCTGATCTGGAACGGGTTGTTGAGCGCCGGCGATGTCCGCCGGGCCTCCACCTCGAACTCCCAGATGCCGGCCATCGGCCGTTGGTAGTCGCGCTCCACGGGGTTGCAGCCCTTGGGGTCGGGATAGTTGGGGTAGCACCGGTTGGTCGCGGTCTCGTCCACCGGCACGCCGGACGGGTCGATCGAGACGAAGCGGGTCTGCGAGCCGGCCGCGATGCCGGCCAGGTTCACCTGCAGGGCACTCGCCCCGGCCGGGACGTTGACGAAGAACGACGTGGTCTGGTTGCGGTCGACCGAGCCGGAGCCGGCGAAGGAGAAGTCGGGTGCGGCCAGGTCGTTCGCGGCGATCACCGTGTTGAGCACCTCGAAGTCCACGGTGGGGGTGGCCGGGTCGTCGACGCGCAGAATCGCGCTTTGCACTCCGGCGGGTGGTTTGGCGGTCACCGAGATGCTGGCGGTCCGGTTCAGTCCCAGCACGACGTTGCCGGCCGAGCGGAACGTGCCGTCGTTTCCGAGCCAGCTCAGCCGGTGGGTGATGCCCCGGGCCGGGCCGCTGGTCCGGGTGAGCTTCAGCTGATACGACTTCGACTGACCGGCGCGGTGCCCGCCGGCCCGGGCGGGGCACCGGTTGTAGATGCCGGTTCCCCGGTGCGGGGTCGGCAGGGTGTCCGACAGGGGGGTGCAGACCGGGGCGTCGACGGTGAAGGAGCGGGTGTCCACGGTGCGTTTCAACAGATTCCAGGCGCCGGAGACGTCGAACAGCCCGTTGCCCTGGGCGTGTGCCGGCGCACCGGGGATCCAGTCCGCGGCGGAGTAGATGGCCCGGCGCAGGGCGGCGGGGTTGACCCCGAGGTCGTTGGACCTAGCCGCGGAGAGCAGCAGGGCGGCGGCACCAGCGGCCAGCGGCGAGGCCATCGACGTGCCCTGCATCATGGCGTAGCCGGCCGGGAGCGGGTAGCCCGCCTCGGGGACGGGGGATCCGGGACGCCACAGCGGCACCGTGGAGATCGCCGAGCCGGGTGCGACGATGTTGGGCTTCAGGCCGCCGTCCTCGCGGGGCCCCCGCGACGAGAACGGCTGGATGGTGTAGTCCCGGCGCACCACCGATCCGTAGTTCGCCCGCCAGGTGGCCCTGCTGACGGTGGAGCCGACACCGACCGCGTCGACGGCGACGGACGGGTCGCCGACCGTGTTGACGCCCGGGCCGGCGTTCCCGACGGCCAGGAATAGTTGCACCCCGTACTGGTTGATCAGTCGGTTGTAGAGCAGCGCCCGCGCGCTGCCGCCGCTGTTCATCGGGCCGAGGCCGCTGATCGACATGTTGATCACGTCGACGTGCTGGTTCTCCACCAGGTCGGTCATCCCGGTGGTCAGGGCGGAGGCCGAGCACCCGCTGCCCCACAGGCAGGCACGCGACGAAACGATCTTCGCACCGGGAGCGGCGCCGTCGAAGTT
>DASVVF010000071.1:0-12682 GCA_036386695.1 Catenuloplanes sp.
CGCCCGCCCGCCCGCTGCTCGGAGATCCGGTCCTGCGCCGCCGCGAGCAACCGCCGGTGGTCGCCCGCCCCGGTCGGCGTGTCGGCGCGGGCGAACCGTTCGACCTGGCGGAACAACCGGACGTTCTCGTAGGTGACCGCGGCCTGGTCGGCCAGGGTGGCGGCGATCGCCCGCTGCCGTTCGCCGTACCCGTCGGCGGAACCGGTCGTCAACACCAGGACACCCACCGTCTCGCCCCGGATCACCAGGGGGACCGCGAGCCAGCTGGCGACCGGGCCGCGCCCGCCCGGCAGGTCCAGGGTGCCGCGTCCCTCCGTCACCCGCCCGGCGAACGCCGGCAGCAGTTCCGGGAAGCGCCGCGCCGGCACCACCGTGCCCAGCACCTCGGCCGCGACAGCGCCGCCGGCGCTGATGATGGCCACGTCGCCGGTCAGCTGGCCGGCCAGGGCCCAGGCGGCGTCGAACGGCACCACCTTGCGGATCGAGATGAGCGCCTGGTCCAGGACGTCCGAGGGCCGCTGGCCGGTCTCCGCCGCGGCCGTCACCTCCCGCAGCGCCTCGGCCAGCCCCCGCTCCCGCCGCTCGGCCAGGACCAGCGCCTGCAGCCGGGCGGACCGCGCCCCCCGCAACGACACCGCGACCTGCCTGGCGACGGCGGCGAGGAGTTCCACGTCGTCCTCGCTGAACATCCCCCGCGCCACCCGGCTGTCGAGGTAGACGACGCCGTCCCGGCCGGTCTCCGCGGGCAGCGGCGCGACCAGGATGCTGCGCAGGTCGTACTGCACCGCGCTCAGGGAACCCAGCGCGGCGCCCTCGGTGGCGCCGGTGACCACCACCGCCTCGCCGGTGCCGCGGGCCCGCTCGACCAGCGTGCTGGCGTAGTCGGACAGCTCCTGGATGTTCCGCCCGTCGGCGTCGCGGCCGGCGTACAGCTCCAGCCGGGTGGCGCCGGTGCCGGCCGCCGGCTCGTCACCGGCCAGCAACAACAGGGCCCGGTCGGCACCCAGGATGTCGATCACCTCGTCGAGGGCGATGGTCGCCACCCGGGCGGGGTCCAGTTCACCGGCCGCCGCGGAACTGACCCGCAACAGCGCGTCCAACCGACGGCTGTCGCGGGCCCGGCCCGGCGCGCCGCCACCGGACCCGCCCGGTGCGGAACCCATGCCGGTGCGGTCCAGGGTGAACTCCTGGCGTACCCACCGCTCCCGGGCCAGCCAGCCGGAGCGATTGGCCAACGCCATCGCCAGCAGCGCCTCCCGCCGGCCGTCCTCGAGCTGTCCCATCCCCCGCAGACAGCGGGCCCGCTGCACCAGGATGTCGAACCGCACCCGTGGCGCGTCCCGGTCCAGGATCAGCGTCTGCGCGGTGGCCAGACAGCGCAACGCCCGTCGGAAGCGCCCGTTCAACTCATGCTCGGTCGCCCGCAGGACCTGCAGGTCGGCCCGCAGCAGCGGCACCGAGGCGGCGGCCCGGGCCTGTTTCATCGCCGCCGAAGCAAGTTGGAGCCGCTCGTACCGGCGACCGGGCGGTGCCGCCCGGGCCTGCTCCAGGCGCCCGTTGGCCTTCGCCAGCCAGTACGGGCGCAGAAACAACGGCGCCAGCGCCGGGTTGACCGACTCACCGTCGCCGCCGGCGATCGCCGCCTCCAGGTCGGCACCCAGCTCGCCCGCCTCCACGGCCAGTTCGACCAGGTCCCGGTAGATGTAGCTGCGCCGGGCCGGCTCCGTGCCCTCCTCGATGTCGATGTGCCCGCGGGTGTCGTAACCCAGGGAACGTCCGATCCGGGCCCGGACCAGTTCCAGGTGCGGCAGCTCCCAGCCGGCGCCGGGGCTGCCCGGCGGCGGGTTGAGGACCGCCCACGCCTCCTGCCAGTAGCCCCGGCGCAACAGGTTGTCCACGAGCAGCCCGACCCCGATCTGGTACTGCGAGACGTCCATCCAGCAGGCTCCGCGCACGATGGCGTTCTGCAGCCGGACGCCGGCCTCGCGTACCTCGCCGGTCAGTTCCAGCGCCACCCCGGAGTACATCTCCACTTCCGCCACCAGGGTCGGGTTACCGCTGGCCGTGGCGAGCGCCGCGACCTGGGCGAGTTTCCGATGGGCCAGCCTGGTCTGGCCGAACTGGGCCCACAGCGGGGCCAGCGCGGTGTGCAGGGTGATGTATTCGACGTCCCGGCCGAGCCGGTGCACCGGGCGCAGGGCCCACAGGTTGTGGGCCACGGCGCGACCCATCTCGCGGCGCATGAACGCCGCCCTGGCCGCGACGATGTGCAGCCGGGCGCGGATCTGACACAGCTCCCGCTCGGCCCCGGTGGCCGCCCCGAAGCCGGTCCACGACCAGCGGCACAGCCCGCCCACGACCATCCGCACCACGGTCGTCAGCAGCAGCGCCACCGGGTTGGCCGGCAGCGCGTGACCGGCCGCCGCCAGCCCTCGCGCCGTGTGCTCAGCCGCGGCGTCGTAGCGACGTTCGCCGAACTCCACGTCCGCGATGGCCGCCAGGATCCGTGCCCGTTCCCGGGGACCGTCGGCCAGGTCGACCGCCCGCCAGAAGTGGACCAGCGCGTCCTGCGGCCGGGCGGTGCGGGTGCAGGCGATGCCGAAGCTCTCCTCGAAGTCACTGCCCGGCTCGATGCCGGCGGCCGCGGCGGCCGCCGCCGCCGCGCGGAACAGGGTCTGGGCCTCGGTGGAGGCCAGCGCGGTCAGCGCCCGCCGGGCGGCCGCCGCGGTGATGGCGAACCGGCGGGCCGCCGGCAGCCCACCGAGGATGCTGTGGTGCGCCAGCCGGTAGATCCGCTCGTCGTGCCCGGCGCCGACGGCGTCGAGCACGTCCGCCGCCCGACGATGGGCGTCGCGCCGCTGAGCCTGGGGCAGCGTGGACAGCAGCGCCTCCTGGACCCGGTCGTGCACGAACCTCCACCGGCCGCGGCCGGCCGGCGCGACCAGCTGCTTGGCCTGCGCCTCGGCCACCGCCGCCTGTACCTGTGCCGCCGTGGTGCGGGCCAGCCGCGGCAGCACTGTCGGGTCGAAGGGGCTGCCCAGGATGGCGGCGGCGACCAGGACCGGTTCTGCCCGGGCGCTGAGCGCCTCCACCCGCCGCAGGATCAGGGCGATCACCTCGGCCGGTAGGTCGAGGGAGTCCAGGGCGTCGCGGTCCAGCAGGTACCGACCCCAGGACGGGCGGATCAGGCCGGCGTCGATGACGGCGCGCAGGTACTCCACCACGGCCAGCGGACTGCCCGCCGACCGGGCGGTCACATCGCGGATGAACCCGTCGTCGGTGACTCCACCGAGGTAGCTGATCAGGAGATCCCGAACATCGTCGGGGTCCAGCGGAGCGAGACCGATGTCGGTGTGCAGACCGGCGCCGGGGGGCAGGTTCAGCTCTTGTTCCCGGGAGGTGCCGACCAGCAGCACCGGGGCCTCGTCCGGGTCACCGGCCAGATCCTTGAGGACCCGTCGGTCGGCGTGGCCGAGCCACTGGACGTCGTCCACCCAGAGCACCAGGCCGCCGGCGAGGCGGGCGAGCTCGCTGAGAAACCGGACGATCGCGGCGCGGAACCGGACCTCGGGAACGGCGACGCCCGCCGGCAACGGTCCGGTCCGCAGCACTGCGGCCAGGTCGGGATGCAGCCGGGCCAGCAGCTCGGCGTCGGGTCCGGCCGCCGAGCGGACGCGGTCCTCGGCCGCCAGACGCTCCGACGGATCCAGCAGGGTCAGCGCGCGCAGGTGCTCGGTCAGCGCGTCGCACAGCACGGCGAGGGGCGTGATGTCGGCCGGGGCGCACTTGGCCCGCAGGGCGACGCCGACGTCGCGGGAGACCGATGCCAGCAACCGGGTCACCAGGTGGCTCTTGCCGGAGCCGGCAGCCCCGTGCACGGTGGCGACCCCGCGCTGGCCGACCCGGCACTCACTCCACGCCCGCACCAACTGGCCGAGCTCGTGCGCCCGGGCTCCGGTGCCGGAGTCCGCCGCCGAGCCGGGGGCGCCGGCCCGGACGGCGTCCAGGCCGGTGGCGCGGGCCAGGTCGTGGCCCAGTTCGGTGGCCGACTGGTAACGCTCGTCCGGGTCCTTCGCGAGCAGCCGGGCGACGACCCGCTCGACGGCCTCCGGCACGTCCGGACGTAGTTGGCGCAGCGGCGCCGGTTCGACGTCGGCGTGCAGGCGCATCACCTCGGCCACCGTGGCGCCGGCGAACGGGTTGACGCCGGCCAGGCATTCGTAGAGGACGACACCGAGGCAGTAGAGGTCCGAGCGGGCGTCCACCGGCCGGTCGCGCATCCCGGTCTGTTCCGGTGCGCTGTAGTGGACCGTCCCGACGACCGCGGTCTCGGCGTGGACCCCGGTACGGGCGCTCAGGCCGAAGTCGATGAGGGTCGCCGCGCCGGTGGGGCCGACCACGATGTTCTGCGGCTTCACGTCCCGGTGGACCAGGCCGCGGCTGTGCGCCTCGGACAGGGCGGCGGCGATGTCCAGCCCGATCCGGCCCGCCGACCGCACCGGTACCCTCCCCTGGGTGAGCAGGGTGTCCAGCGTGCCGCCCTCGGCGAGGTCCATGACGAGGTAGGGGCGACCGTCGGTCTCGCCCGCCTCGTGGACGGCCACCAGGTTGGGGTGCCGCAGGCAGGCCAACAGGGTCGCCTCGCGGCGGAAGGCGCGCAGGGTCGGGGGGTCGTGCGCCAGCGCGCCGAGCGCCACCTTCACCGCGTAGCCGCGCCCTTCGCGGGTGCACCGGTACACCACCGAGCACGCACCCCGGCCGATTTCGGGCCCGATGGTCAGGCCGGGGATGTCGACCGGGGAGTCGACCGGACCGCCGCCGGTCACCGCTGCTGCCCGGGGGCGATCCCCTGCCGCACCCGGCCGGCGTACGCGGCGTACTGGGGGTTCATGGCGTTCCCCTTTCCCGGTCGGCCGATCGGCAGGCGGGGGGTGACATCGTCCAGGAGGCAGGCGTCGGGGATATTCGATCCGGATCGGTGGGGTGGGCCCGCCGGGCGGCTACTGCGTAAATTACCCCGACCGGATGGCCACCGCCCAGAACAATGTGGCCGGAGTGCCAATGCCCGACAGTAAAGCGCGACAGCAGGGCGTGGTTGGTCCCGCCCTGGCGGGGTACGACCAGCTCAGCCGGGGCTCCGGTGACCATTCCGACGCTGTCGGGGGGATGCGGTATCCCGGTATGGGCGATACCGTGTCAGGAAGCGGGTCGGCCCGCCCGGGAGGATTACCCGAAAGGGCCCGTCGACGTTCCCGAAATGGCGGGCGACGGGCGAAGAATCAGGCTGACCCGTGCCGCGACGAACGCCTTTCCGGCTGCCGACGGGTCGCTTCTCCGGCGGCTCCGGGAAGCTTTACCCCCGGGGCCGGGATGATCGCCAGCCCGGCTGAGGTGGGAGCGTATGACTACTGGCCACACCTGGTACGACACCCTGCAGATCATCGGACAGGCGCGATTCACCGATCTACTCGTACCGACGACGAATGAACGCCGGCCCGGCGGTGCGCGGGCCGCGGCGCTGTTCGGGCGGATCTACCTGGAGATGGCCGGTGGCTACCTGCGGCTGGCATCCGTCGACAACGACGGTGGGCTGGAGATCCGTGCGGTCGAGACGCTGGGCCCGGACGGGTACGCCGATGCCGACGACGAGCCCGGCACCCGGTTCCCGGTCAGCTTGTCGAGCACCTACTTCGGTGACTCGGAATCCGTGCGGTGTGCCACCGTCAACTATGTGACCAACGATGATTCGGACCTTTCCCGCGGCGTTGTCCGGTGCGTGGAACTGACGCTCGGCGGGGACCACCGGATCTTCTTCGACCCGATCGGGGCCAACGGCATCCGGATCGGCCACGCCGGGGCGATGGCGGCGTGGCTGCGACACAGCGCCAACCGCCGCTCGGCGATGCAGCGACACACCTGGTCGCCCCCTGTTCAGCGGCGGCCCAGCGGGTAGTACCGCCGGCACCGCCGTGGTCTGATGGGCCGGTGATGGAGCTCGACGGGCGGCCGGTGGGCCCCGAGCAGCTTGCCGCCCTGGCGTTGGGCAACTACGGCCACTTCACCTCGATGCTGGTCGAGGCCGGCCGGGTACGGGGCCTTTCCCTGCACTGGCAACGGCTGGTGGCCGACAGTCGGGTGATGTTCGATGCCGAGTTGGACCCCGACCGGGTCCGTGCCCTGGTCCGCCGGGTCGAGCCGGCGCCCGCCGTGGTCGTCCGGGTGACGGTGTTCGCCCCGGATCTGCCGCTGGGCAACCCGGGACGGCAGGTTGCCCCGCAGGTCCTGGTCAGTACCAGGCCGGCGCCGGCCCAGCGGCCGACACCGCTGCGGCTGCGGTCCACGGCGTACCAGCGCGAGTTGGCGACGGTCAAGCATGTCGGCCTGTGCGGCGCGGTGTGGCACCGGCGGGCCGCTCAGCGGGCCGGCTTCGACGACGTGGTGTTCGTCGACCCGGCGGCGCGGATCTGCGAGGGGGCGACCTGGAACATCGGCTTCGTCGACGACCGGGGGGCGATCGTCTGGCCGGTCGGGGACTGCCTACCGGGCGTGACGATGCGGCTGCTCGACGCGGCGTGCGCCGACCGGGGCGGCGGTCCGGTGCACCGGGCTGTTCAGGTGCCGGACGCGGTCCGGATGCGGGGGGCGTTCGTCACGAACGCGGCGGTCGGGGTGCGACCGGTCGCCTCGTTGGACGCCGCCACCTACCGCGCCGACGATGCGCCGCTGAGCGGGCTGACCGACGCCTACCGGGCCGTCGTCGCCGAGCCACTCTGACCGTTCCGACTACGGTAGGTAACTTCCAATGGACGCCGGGTCGAGGATCGAGCGGGACGATCGGGGCTTCGGTGGTACGTCTTACGCCATCTGAAAGGCGGCTACCGTTGGCGGTGCTGGCCCGGTTCCCGGTCCGTACCGGTGGCTAGGGTGGAGGCTGCAGAGCCGGCGGGGTGACAGCCAGCAACCGGCTGAGTCCTCATCTGGGGGTGTCCGGTGCCGATGGTGCCCGAGTGAGCTCCGCGAGCCCGGCGTCCTCCACGGTCGGTGGCCAAGGCGGCGTCGACCGGGGATCATCGGCGCGCGGCGCCGCGGCGAACACCACCCTGCGCGGCGTGGTGGCCGGGCTGGAGATCGTCGGCGAACTCGGCCGGGGCGCCGCCACGGTGGTCTACCGGGTACGACGCCAGCAGGACGAGTACGCCTTGAAGCTCCTCGACTCGCCGGGCTCGGACACCGCCCGCACGCTGCGGCTGTTCCGCCGGGAGGCGGCCCTGCTGGCCGGCGTGGACCACCCCGGGCTGCCCCGGATCCACGAGGTCGGCGAGCACTGCGGCCTGCCGTACCTGGTGATGGACGTCGTCGAGGGTCAGCCGTTGGCCCAACTACTGGCCCGTGGCCCGGTACCGGCGGCGCAGACGGTGTCGTTGGCCATCGACATCGCCGGGGCCCTGGCGGCGATGCACCGCACCGGCCTGGTGCACCGGGACATCAAACCGGAGAACATGATGGTCCTGGGCACCGGCGAGGCCCGGCTGATCGACTTCGGGTTGGCCACCCTGCACGCGGCCGACGAGCGCGACCTGGCCGTGGGGACCCTGGCGTACGCCTCGCCGGAACAGGCCGGGACCCTGAAGCGGCCGGTGGACCAGCGTTCGGACCTGTACGCGCTCGGCGTCGTGCTCTTCGCCTGCGTGACCGGCACCCTGCCGTTCTCCTCCCCGGACGTCGGCGAACTGCTGCGGATGCACGCTGTCGCGCCGCCGCCCGACCCGGCCGCGCTGGTGCCGGGGCTGGGCTCCGGCCTGGCCTCGGTGATCCTCCGCTTGTTGGCGAAGGACCCGGACGACCGTTACCAGAGCGGCGACGTGCTGCTGGCCGATCTGCGCCGGCTCGCCGAGGATCCCGACGCGCGGTTCACCGCCGGGGCGGGGGAGCCGAACGAAACGGCCCTTGAGCCGTTGAGCGGCCGCAAGGCGGAACTGGACGCCCTGCGGGCCCGGTGGGAGCGGGCCCGGCGGGGCCGGGGCGGCGGTTGCCTGATCCGCGGCGCGGGCGGCGCCGGCAAGAGTCGGCTCGCCCATGAGCTGGCCGGGATCGCCCGAGCCCAGGGGGCGCTGGTCCTGCACGGCAAGAGCTCGCCCGACGACGCGATCCCGCTGGCTCCATTTCGGACGGCCGTCGCCAGCTGGCTGCGGACCGTCGCCGGGTTGCCGGCCGCCCAGCGCGACGCGGCCCACGACCTGCTGCGCTCGGCCGCCGGGTCGGCCGCGCCGCTGCTCGGGGCGTTGTCCCAACCGCTGGCTCGACTCCTGGCGGCGGGCCCGCTGGCGGAGGAGGACCGGCATGAGCAGTTCCACGCCGCGGTGGCCGGTTTCCTCGCCGGCCTCGCCCGCCAGAACGGCGCTCTGGTCCTGCTGCTCGACGACGTCCAGTGGCTGGATGCCGGTAGCCGGCGGGTGCTGCAGCAGCTGGCCTCCGAGTTGGCCGACACCCCGCTGCTGATCGTGGCGACGGCCCGCGACGACGAGGGCAGCCGCGCGGGGACCGCCAGCTTCGAGGCCGCGCTCGGGGCGGCCGTCGATGAGAAACTGTCGCTCGCACCGCTGGACGACGACGAGGTCGCCCTGCTCGTGACGGCCCGGTTGCCGGGGATCGGCGCCGGCTCCCGGCTGGCCCGACTGCTCAACGTCCGGGGCAACGGCAACCCCTTTGTGATCATCGAATACCTGCGGGCGGTCGTCGACGCCGGGTTGCTGCGTCCGTCGTGGGGCCGCTGGCTGCTCGACGAGGACGCCCTGGACGCCCTGGAACTACCCCAGGACGCCCTCGGGCTGGTCCTGACCCGGGTCCGCGGGCTGGGTGCGGACAGTCGCCGGCTGCTCACCGCGGCGGCCGTGACGGGTGCCCGGTTCCGACTCGACCTGGTCGCCGACGTCTGCGGGTTGGACCGCGGCCTCGCGGCCGACCTGATCGGGGAGGCGGCCGGGCGCGCTCTGGTGGAGGCGCGCGGCAGTGGACAGTACGCGTTCCTGCACGACCGCATCCGCGAGGCGCTGCTGGCCGACCTCGACGAAGCGGCGTCGGCGGAGCTGAACCAGCGCATCGCGGAGACCCTCGACGCGGCCGGCGCCACCGAGCCCACGGAGATCTACGGGGTGGCCCAGCACTACATGTTGGGCCGCGGCACGCCGGCCGGGCGGGTGGTGTCGGCCTGTCTGGCGGCCGGCCGGCTGGCCCTGGACGATCACGCCCCCGACCGGGCGATCAACTTTCTGGCCCACGCGCAGGCGTGCGGGCTGACGCCGGACAGCGCGTTCCTCAAGCTGTACGGCATCGCGCTGGCCCGCGACGGCCGCCACGCCGAGGCCAAGGACCGGTTCGAACGGGCACTGACCATGCAGGACGACCCGCTCGGCCGGGCCGACCTGCTGGTCCTGCTGGCTAACGTGTACCGGGCCAACTGGGACACCACCGGAGCCCTGCAGGCGGTGCGCCGCGGCCTGGCGGAGGTGGGCAGTCCGTGGCAGCGCAACCGGCTCGGCTTCTTCTTCAGCACCATCGCACTGGTCGTGGCGGGTGCTCTGGTGGCCGCTACCAAGATCGGCGCCGGCCGGGCCACCGGCCGCGACCGCGAGCGGTTCAGCCTGGTCTGCGCGCTGCACGAGGTCGGCGCCTACGTCTGCATCATCGGCCTGCAACCCGAGGAGATGGTGCTGCACGGCCTGCGCAGCCTGTACGCCGCCGGCCGGTTGGGCCGCTCACCGCAGTACGTCCGCGCCGTCGGCAGCCTCGGGCTGACGCTGGGTGCCCTGGGGCTGCCTCGCCTGGCCCGGGCGGTGTTCGCACCGGCGATCCGGGTCGCCGACGGGATCGGCGACCCCCGGCTGGTCGCCGACGTGGCCTCGCAGGTCGGTGCCGCGGCCTTCCTGGGCGGAACCGACGACGGCGAGACGTGGGAACGGGCCCTCGCCGAGCACGGGCGGTGGCTGGACGCCGGTCGCTACAGCGACGGGGTCGCCGCGATCTGCTGGGAACTCGCCGCCATGGGCCGCACCGCCGAGGCGTTGAGCTGGTACGAGCGGGGCCGGGCGCGGGTGCTGTCGCAGGGCCGCGACGAGACCACCGCCCTGGTCACCTTCGGTGCCTTCACCCTGACCCTGGTGGGGCGGGTCACCGACGCCTCAGCCGAGCTGAGCCGGGTGCACACCCTGCTGGACGGGCACGGCGGCCGTGGGCTGCGGGTCAACGTGGTGCTCACCCGGCTGCACGCGCTGGTGGAGCAGGCGGACTTCGGCGCCCGGTTCGAGGAACTGGTGGCGGAGTTCAACGACTTCGGCCTGCGCCCCCGTTCGATGATCAGGCCGCACCGGCTGTTCGCCGTCTACGAGGTGACCGGTCGGTTGGCCCAGTGCCGCGCGGTCGACGGGGACCGGCGCACCGCCCGGCTCCCCGCCGCCCGCGCCGCGCTGCGCCGCCTGCACCAGGTGGCCGGCACCCCGTTCCTCCGGTCGTGGGAGCGGGTCGCCCGGGCCGACCTCGCGTTGTTGGAGGGTCGCGCCGCGGCGGCCCTGACGTTGCTCGGCGAACTGGTGCCGGCGCGCCGGGACGCCCCGGTGGTGGCTCTCGAAGGGGCCCGGGTCCGGGCCCGGGCGTTGCTGGCCCTGGGGCACGGCGACGAGGCCATCCGGCAGGCGCGGTTCGCCCAGTCGGTGGCGATCGCGCAGGGTTGGCCGCACCGGGAGCGGTGGGTGATGGCGGAGTTCGGCGTGGCCGCCCTGTCCGGCAGCGCCACGCACGGCTTCGGCCCGTCCGTCATGGCCGGCGCCGAGAACGTGTACCGGCAGCGGCTGCAGGCGTTGGAGGAGGTCAGTAAGGCCGCCGCCCGGGTGCTGGACCCGGATGTGCTGGCCCGGATCGCGCTCGACGAGATCATCCGGATCCTGGCCGCCGACCGGGCCTTCCTGTTCCTCGCCGCGCCGGACGACGACCGGTTGGTGCCCCACCTCGGCCGCGACGGGCAGGGCCACGACGTCGACACGCCGACCGCGTACAGCGCGACACTTGTCGAACGGGTCCGGGCGACCGGTGAGCCGTTGGTGGTGGCCGGCACCGAGGAGGGCGGCGCGAACCTCGCCCAGAGTGTGGTGCTGCACGGCCTGCGCAGCATCATGGCCGCCCCGATCCAGCTCGACGGTCGGCTGCTCGGCGTCGTCTACCTGGACAGCCGGGTGGCCAAGGGCATCTTCACCCCCGATGACGTCGGCATCCTGACCGCGCTGACCAACCACATCGCCACCTCGTTCGCGACCGCCCGGGCGGCCCAGTTGGAGGTGTCGGTGCAGAGCGCGCGCCAGCAGCGCGACGTCGCCGAGACGCTGCGGCAGGCGTTGACGCAGATGTCCGGCGAGCACGATCCGGCACGGGTGCTGGTCCAGCTCCTCGACACCGCCGCGCGGATCCTGCCGTGCGACGACGCCTGGCTGGTCGTCCGACAGGGCCCCGGGCTGGTGCTGATCGGGGCGGCCGACGGTGACCCGGACCGGTCCGGGCGGGCCATCGCGGCGGACCCGGCGGTCACCGCCCTGCTCGACGCCCCCGGGCCGGTGCTCGGCGGGCCCGCTACCGCGCCGCCGCGGGCGTTGGCCGGCGGTCGCGCCCCGGTGGGGTCGTGGATGTCGTTGCCGTTGCCGGCGCGCAGGGCGGGCCTCGGCGCGCTGGTGGTGGCGTCCTCCCGGGCCGAGGTGTATCAGGAGGCGCAGGTCGAACTGGGTTCGGCGCTGGCCGTGCAGGGTGCGACCGCCTACGCCAACGCCAGCCTTCTCGCGCAGGTCCAGGCGTTGGCCACCGTCGACGAGCTGACCGGCGTGCCGAACCGGCGCGGCTTCTTCGACGTGGCCGCCCGGGAGCTGACGGGTGCCCGGCGCCCGGGGCGGGCGTTGTCGGCGGTGATGGTGGACATCGACCACTTCAAGCAGGTCAACGACAGCTACGGCCACATCACCGGCGACGAGGTGATCCGTGCCGTGGCGACCCGCCTGACCGAGCGGGTGCGCCGCACCGACACCGTGGGCCGGTACGGCGGGGAGGAGTTCGCGTTGGTCATGCCGGACACCGGGCTGGACCGTGCGGCGCGGGTGGCCGAGGAGTTGCGCGCCGCCGTGGCCGACACGCCGCTGGACACCCGCTCCGGCGCGTTGACGGTCACGGTGAGCATCGGGGTGGCCGAGCTGCGGCCGGACGATGACGTCGTCGGCCTGCTGGCCCGCGCCGACGAGGCGCTCTACCGCGCCAAGACCGGGGGCCGCAACCGGGTGTGCTCGGCCTGACGCCGCCGGCGACGGTCCTGGCCGTCACCGCTGGGCGAGCGGCGGTAGCGTCCATTGTTGGTGCGGGCCGCCGTTGTCGGTCCACTGGATCACGGCGGCGCCGTCGGCGGTCGCGCCGCCGGTGACGTCGAGGGCCTTGCCGCTGTTGCGATTGATCAGTTTGCGGTAGCCACCGGCGGAGACGATCTGCCGTCGACGGCCAGGAGTTTGCCGCTGCGCCGGTTGACCAGTCGCACCGTGCCGGCGGGCCCCACCGGCCCGAGGTGCGTCGTCAGCACCGGGGCCAGCCGGTCGGCGATGGCGCGGTGCCCGGCGTCGTTGGGGTGCACCGAGTCGGTCAGCCCGCTGGCCGGCAGCCA
>DASVVF010000072.1:0-6354 GCA_036386695.1 Catenuloplanes sp.
CCCTCGGGCACCGGGCGGTGACCGCTCTTGTCGTGGCTGCCACCCGGCGCGTTGACCGGGTTGGCGTCCTCGGTGCGCTGCTTCGTGGTCGGGCTTTCGCCGCTGCGGCGCATCTCCGGCTGCTGAATGTTCGTCATCGGATTCTCCCTTCGGTCGCCTGCCGGGGGTACCCCGTGACGGCCCAGACATGTCCCGGTAACGCGGGGTTTCGACCCGCCCGTCCGGGGGAACGCACCGGCCATGCAGGCAC
Organism: Catenuloplanes sp.; assembly: GCA_036386695.1. Classification (GTDB taxonomy): domain Bacteria; phylum Actinomycetota; class Actinomycetes; order Mycobacteriales; family Micromonosporaceae; genus DASVVF01. Next base: position 251 of record DASVVF010000072.1, read on the forward strand.
AGCGCTCCACCGACCCGCACCAGCCGACCGAGCCGGTGCCGATCGCTCAGGTCAACACCGGCATGCGGGTGATCGACGCGGCCGGCAATGATCTCGGCACGGTGACCGAGGTGCGGATGCCCGGCACCGGCGACGGTCCGGACCTGCCCGCCGACGACGCCGCCCGGCTGCTCCGCGCCGGGTACCTGCGGGTCGACGGTGGCGTCCTGGCCCGCGACACGTTCGTCGCGGCCGGTCAGGTCGCCGAGGTCACCGAGGGGGGCTCCGACGCGGCCGGGGTGGTCAGCCTGAGTGTGGTCAAGGACGAGTTGACCCGGGCAGGATGATCAGAAAAACGGTGCCGACGCCGAGTTCGCTGCGCACCGTTATGGTCCCGCCGTGGTCGGTGACGATCTGGCGCACGATCGCCAGCCCGAGCCCGCTCCCCCCGGTACGCCGCCCCCGGGACGAGTCGGCCCGCCAGAAGCGGTCGAAGACGTACGGCAGTGACTGCGGCTCGATGCCGGTGCCGGTGTCGGCGACCTCGATGCCGGCCTGCCCGCCGTTGCTGCCGGCCCGCAGGCCGACCGTGCCACCGGCGGCGGTGGCCCGTAGGGCGTTGCTGATCAGGTTACCCAACACCTGACGCAGGCGGTCCGGGTCGGCGTTCACCGGCACCGGAGCGGGCGCGTCGACGACCAGTGACACCCCGGCGGCCTCGGCGACCGCCAGGTGGGCGGACCGGCAGGTCTCCAGCAGCTCGGCGAGGTCCACCGGCACCCGGTGGTAGGCCAGCGTGCCGGCCTCGGCCAGCGCCAGGTCCTGCAGGTCGTCGACGATGCGCTGTTGCAGCACCGCCTCGTCGTGCAGCGAGGCGAACAGGTCGGCGTCCGGGGTGATCACGCCGTCCTTGAGGGCCTCCAGATAACCGCGCAGGTTCGCCAGCGGCGTCCGCAGCTCGTGCGCCACGTCGGCGACCAGCCGGCGTTGGCGTTCCTCGCCGCGCTGCAGTGAGTCGGCCATCCGGTTGAACGACCGTGCCAGTTGGGCCAGCTCGTCGTTGCCGGACACCGGCACCCGTCCGGTCAGGTCGCCCTCCCCGAGGCGGCGCGACGCCGCGGTGAGGACGCCGATCGGCCGGACCACCCGCCGACTGAGCAGCACGGTGCCGACCAGGGCGAGCAGAGCCACCCCGGCGGCGGCGAGCAGCACCGGCGCCGGCTGCAACGGTGACCCGACGCCGCCCTCGGCGCCCAGGTAGACCAGGGTACGCACCGGGGCGACGTCGTCCACCTGCCGCCGGAAGGCCGCCCGCAGACAGCTGAGCCGCTGCGCCCGGTCGGCCTCGGCCCGGCACACGGCCACGTCCTGCTGGGCGGAGGCCGCGGCGGAGGCGACGTCGTCGACTGCGGGCGGCGGACAGCCCTGCGCCGTGTTGTCGGGCCCACCGTCGGGCAGGGCCAGCTCGTAGCGCGGCACCCCGTAGGCGTCCTCGGTCACCCGGATGGGGAAACCGTTCGTAGTCAGGCACGCGGCGAGGAGGACCCCGCGCCGGTAGAGGTCGATCTCGGTGAGGGTGGTCCGCTCCGGGTCTGGCAGCTCGGGGTTCAGCCGCAGGGTCGGCACCGGGTCAACCAGGGTCGCCGCGCCCGGCGTCTGCCGGGCGGTGATGCCGGCGATCGTGTCGGTGTCCGAGATGACGGTGCCGTCCTCGGTGGTCAACTTGATGCGCTGGTTCAAGTCGGAGCGCCGCCCGAGGTCCCGGACCAGGTCGGGGACCCCTATCCAGGTGCCGTGCCGGTAGCCGTAGTCGCGCAGTTCCCGGGTGATCTGCTCCACCTGGGCCTGGTCGGCGGTGGCCGACTCGGTGATCTGGGCGGATGCCTGGCGCAGGGCGAGCCAGGCCGTCGCGGCGGTGGCGCTGACCGCGACGACCATCACCCACAGCAGCACCCGGACCCGGAAACTCACGCCGGCGGCACGCTCGCCCGCTGGGCCTGCTGATCGGCCAACCGGTAACCGCGGCCGTAGACGGTCTGGACGTAACGCGGCTCCGCCGGATCACCTTCCAGTTTGCGACGCAGGTTCATCACGTGCGCGTCGACGGTGCGTTCCAGCACGTAATGATCGAACCCGAAGGCCCGGTCGATGATCTGGGCCCGGGTGAAGGCGCGCCCCGGTTCGGCGGCCAGCACCTCGAGGATGCCGAACTCCTTGGCGGTCAGCGTCACCAGCCGGTCACCCACCCGGACCTCGAAACGGCCGGTGTCGATCTGCAGGTCGCCGATCCGCAGCACCGCCTTGTTCTCCGCGCCGACCACGCCCGAGCGACGCAGCAACGCCCGCACCCGGGCGGTCAGTTCCCGCGGACTGTACGGCTTGGTGATGTAGTCATCGGCCCCGATATCCAGGCCGAACAGCACATCTTCCTCGGTGGTGCGGGCGGTCAACAGCAGGATCGGGACCGCGGACTCGGAGCGCAGGATCCGGCACACGTCCAGACCGTCCACGACCGGCATCATCACGTCCAGCACCACCAGGTCCGGCTTGCGCGTGCGGCACTGGTCGAGCGCGGCGCGCCCGTCGCCGACGAGGAGCACGCTGTGCCCCTCCCGTTCCAGGTAGACCCGCACCAGGTGGGCCTGCTTGGGGTCGTCCTCGGCGACCAGGATGCGGGCGGTCACCCGGATCTCCCGGGCCGTCCCGGCTGCTCAGTCATCGCCCCATTCTGCCTGCTGATCCCGACGCCGACGACCGCGTGTCGACCCGGTCGCGCACAGTACCGGCCGGAGTGGGACGCACCCGGTGCCGGTGTGAGAGACCCGTGAAATCCGGGTGCGGATCCGGTCCGGGCGACCACCCGACCGTTGACCCACAACATCTTCATCGGTGTTTCACGGTCGCCCAGGCAACCTCTCCATGGGCACGCACAGCCCAATGCCGGAAGGGGAGCGCCATCATGAACGACGGGTCGGCTGCGAGCCGCTACATCGGTACGGCCCCGGCCCGCCACATCGGCACGGCTGCGGCCCGGCACCCGGAAGGGACCGCTGCGCACGCCCCGGCCACCGACCCATGGGCCCCGACCACCCACCCATCGGCCCCGGCCACCGACCCCTGGGTCGGGCCGGACCAGTGGACCCCCGGTGACAACCGATGGGTGGCCGCGCCGGCCCGCCGGGGTGGAGCTGGGCGGGATGGGGTCGGGCGGCGTGAGGTCGGGCGGGGTGGGGCCTGGCGGCGTAGGGCTGGGCGGGGTGCGGCCCGGCGCGGTGGGGCGCTGCGGACCATCGCGCTGTTGACCACCCTGACGGTGCTGGGAGTCAGCGGCGCCGTCATCACGCTGCGGGCCGGCGGGGTGGGCCTCCCGCTCGGCGGGTCCGCTGCCGTGGCGGGTCAAGGCGACGGCACGGGCCAAGGCGACGGCACGGGCCAAGGCGACGGCGCGGGTCAAGGCGACCGCACGGGTCACGGCGACGGCACGGGGGTGGTGCGACGCGGGGCGGGGACCTTCACGTCGGCGACCGGTGGTACGAAGCGGGTCGGCGCCGGGACGGTGCTGCGCTACCGGGTCGAGGTGGAGGACGGGCTCGGCCAGGATCCCGGCGAGTTCGCCGGCTGGGTGGACCGGGTGCTGGCGGACCGGCGGGGGTGGACCGCCGGCGGGCGGTGGGGCTTCCAGCGCACCGCGTCCGCGCCGACCGACTTCGTGGTACGGCTGGCGTCGCCGGACACCGTCGACGAGATCTGCGGCCGGTACGGGCTGGACACCCAGGGTGAAGTGTCCTGCCGGGGCGGCGAGAACGTGGTGATCAACGTGCGGCGCTGGCTGCTGGGGATTCCGGCGTTCAACGGCGACGTGGACATGTACCGGCACGCGGTGGTCAACCACGAGGTCGGTCATTTCCTGGGTCACGACCATCGGGACTGCCCGGGCGAAGGCGAGCCCGCTCCGGTGATGCAGACGATGATCTACGGAATGAACGGCTGCCGGCCGAACGGGTGGCCGTTCCCGGGTGGAGCCGGGGACGGGTAGCCGACCCGGCTGAGCCGGGGACGGGTAGCCGAGTACCGCGGAGCTGGTCCGTTTCCGCCCGATCCGCCCGTTGCGCCGATAGCCTCAGGTCACGCGGTGCCGGCCCGATCGGGAGGGGAGAAAGTCGCCGGACAGCGCAGAGCGCACCGCGTACCGACAAGGCTGCAGAGGGTTTGCCCATGGACCAGACGTTCCGTCCCCTGCTCGACGCGATCAAGCGCAGCGGCGTCGACCCCGATGTGGTGGATCGGGCGGCGGAAGAGGCCGAGCGCAGTGGGCGGTCCATCCGGGCCGTCCTGATCAATGATCAGATCGTCGACGAGACCCAGCTCACGGCCGCCGCGGCGACCGCCTTCGGGATCCACAGCGTCGACCTGGTCGGCTACCCCATCGACCCGACGGCGCTCAAGCGGATCCCGCTGGCGTTGGTGCTGCGACACCGGGTGTTGGGGTTGGCGATCACCGACGAGGAGATCACCCTCGGGGTGACCGACCCGGGCGACATCGTGGCGTTGGACGACGTGCGGGCGGCCACCGGGCTGGTGGTCCGCCCCGTCGTGGTGGCCCGCAGCGAGGTCCGCAAGATCATCGACAAGATGCAGCGGGAGGACAGCGACCTCGGCGACATCGCCGCGAACCTGCGCGCCGAGCAGCCGCCGGACGTCTCCGCGCTGACCTCGCAGGGCGACGACGCCCCGATCGTGCGGTACGTGAACTCGCTGATCGAGCAGGCCATCCAGAACCGGGCCTCCGACCTGCACCTGGAGCCGACCGAGCAGGAGATGCGGATCCGGTACCGCATCGACGGGGTGCTGCACGAGGTCGATTCGGTGCCCAAAGGCGTCCAGGCGGCCCTGATCTCCCGCCTGAAGATCATGTCTAACGTGGACATCACCGAGCGGCGGATCCCGCAGAACGGCCGGATCACCGTTCAACTGGGGCAGCGTTCGGTCGACCTGCGTACGGCGACGCTGCCGACGGTCTGGGGCGAGAAGGTGGTCCTGCGGGTGCTCGACACCGGCGGCATCGACCTGGACCTCAAGAAGCTGGGCTTCACCGATTCCAACTACGACCGGTACGCCGCCTCGTTCACCAAGCCGCACGGCATGCTGCTGGTGACCGGGCCGACCGGTTCCGGAAAATCCACCACCCTGTACGCCACCCTGGCCACCATCAGCAAGCCCCAGGTCAACATCATCACCGTGGAGGACCCGGTCGAGTACCGGCTACCCGGTGTCAACCAGGTGCAGGTCAACCACAAGGCGGGGTTGACCTTCGCCGCGGTGCTGCCGGCCATCCTGCGTTCCGACCCGGACGTCGTCCTGATCGGGGAGATCCGGGACCGGGCCACCGCGCAGCTCGCCGTCGAGGCCGCGCTCACCGGCCACCTGGTGCTCTCCACCCTGCACACCAACGACGCGCCCGGCGCGGTGACCCGGCTCACCGAGATGGGCATCGAGCCGTTCCTGGTCGGCTCGGCGCTGGACTGCGTCCTCGCCCAGCGGCTGGCCCGGCGGCTGTGTGACTGGTGCAAGCAGAAGTACGAGCCCACCGAGGAGGAACTGGCCGCCGCCCGCTGGCCGCACGAGTTGCTGGCCGTCCCGGCGGTGCTGTGGAAGCCGGTCGGCTGCCGGTCCTGCGCCAACACCGGCTATCGCAGTCGGATCGCGTTGCACGAGGTGATGCCGGTCACCGAGGAGATCGAGTCGCTGACCATCAAGCGCTCCTCGACACACGAGGTCCGCCGCACGGCGACCAACGAGGGCATGTTGGAGCTGCGCATCGACGGGCTGAGCAAGGCCGCCCAGGGCCAGACCTCGATCCAGGAGGTGCTGCGGGTGGCGATCTGATCGCCCCCGCCGCACATACCGGCGGAATTACCTCAAGGACCGCTCTTCCCGGCCGAATGGGTTGGTGTCGAGGCTGTCCGCGGCACCGCGGAGCCCGACCCGGACCGCGAGGAGATGAGCCGGTGGAGGCATTGCAGACGCTGCCGAGGGTGGCCGTGGCCGACGCGATCGGCGGCGACCGGGTGTACCTGAACCAGATGCTGGTCGCCCTCGTCGACGCGCGCGGTTCGGACCTGCAC
>DASVVF010000073.1:0-3155 GCA_036386695.1 Catenuloplanes sp.
GTCCCCATCGCCAGGGCGGCGACCACCGTGCCGGCCAGCCGGGAACGGTGGCCTCGCGGGATGACGGGTGGCATGGTGGGTACGCATCCTTCGCGGGACTGGACCGGCAACGGTGGGAGATCAGCCGGACCCCCTACCCTGCTGCCCGGCGGGAGCGGGGACGGTGCCGTTCGGGAGCCGTTGCGTTGCCGGACGGCCACCCGGCCCCGGGCGCGGCGACCGCGCCGCCGGGTGTCTTGCCGGCGGCTGGCACGATCGGGCGGTGCCTCGACAGATCGTGATCGAATTCCCGGACGACGTACCCGACCGGCTGTACGCCGACGTCGTCGCCACCATGTCGACCATGGCGGGCACCATCGCCAACGCGGCCAGCCCGCCGCTGCGGTTGTCGCTGCATCACGAGGGCGGCTCCATCCACCACGACGGCGACCCGGTCGAGCACCCGGACCGGCCGGCACACCCTGACGGCGGGTCGGTCGCCGAGGGCGGTCCGTGGTGGAACCCGGTCGCGCCACGGCACCTTCCGGCGGGCCTACGCGACGCGCCGGGCGGGTTCACCGTGGTGCTGCGCGGATACGACCGGGGGCAGGTGGAGACGTGGATCAGCCAGGTTCGCGCGTCGGCGCCGCCGTACCCGAGGCCCGACTTCGACGTGGTGCTGCGGGGGTACGACCGGGGCCAGGTCGACGAGCTGGTCCGCCAGGTCTGCGGCACCCGGTAGCGGGTGGGCGGGCCATCGGCCACCCCCGTGCCGCCTCATGGGTCCCGAACTAGGCGATCGCCATCGGTCCGGTTGTCCCGGTCACCCGCCAGGCGGTGCCGGCCCCCCGCTCGACCACGTACGTCAGCCAGGTGGCGCCCAGGCACGCGACGAAGCCCTGGAAGCCCACCTCGACCCGCTTGTCGTCCCCGACCAACGGCCCGACGGTGATCAGGATGCCGCCGTCCCGGACGATCTCGCAGTTGTCCCTCTTCACGACCACCGCCGCGCGGTCGGCGACGAAGGACACCGCTCCGAGGTCGCGTGACGCCTCGATGACCAGACGTTGGGTCTGCGCCGGGATCGCCGTGCCGGTCGACGACCCGGCCATCGGTCGGCCGCTGTTCGCGAGGGCGCGGTCCAGCACGAAGACCTGCTTGAACCGCTGCCCGGGGAAGGAGTTCTCGGCCGGGGTGCTCAGGTAGCGACGCAGCACCCCGGCGTACACCTGCGCCTCCCGGGACCGGGCCGGGTCGGCGTTGGCCGGAGTCCCCGTGGTGGGGGCGGTGCTGGTCGTCGGCTCCCCGGCGCCGGGTGACCCGTTGCGCGGAGCGGGGTCGCGGGCACACCCGACCCCGGCCGACAGCACACTGGCGACCGCGGCGGTCACCAGGACGTTCGTGAGCCTGTGTCGCACGGTGAGAGCTCCCTCTGCGGCGGGTGGGGTCAACGGTCAGACGCGCCACCCCGGCCAACGGATCCCTCCGGCGGGGAGCAGTTCAGGTTCCGTACCCGGGAGGGGGTGCCCGAAAGGGCACCGCGGGGTGCCCGCGAGGGTGCCTGGCCGCCGCCCCCGAGGCCGGTCCGCATCGACCACCCTGCAGTCATGACGGGCGCGCGTCAGTCGGCCGACGCCGCGAGGGCTGAGGTCGGCGACGTCCTCGTCGAGGGCAGGCGCCGCGCCGGCGGTGACCACTCCCGCCCGGTCGGCGGTCCGCGGACGGTCCTGGCGCTGCAGCGCAGCGCCGGTAACGCGGCCGTCAGCGCCCTGTTGGCGGCGAAGCTCCGGTCTCCCGGCGAGCAGGCGGTCACCGAGATCGACGGTGCCCTGACGGAGTTCCGTCGCGACGAGCCGGCGGTCGACACGGTGGAGAAGGGGCTCCGGGCCGCCAAGGCGGTCGGCGTACCCGTTGATCTTGAGGGGCCGAAGCCGCCGGCCGCCGCCCTCGCGGTGACCACGACCGGTTTCGGTCCCGGGTCGGTGGCGCCGAAGAAGCCGGTGCCGCCCGCCAAGCCGGTGCCGGCGGTCAACCCCCTCGGCCGGGCCACGGCGGCGGCCGCCAAGGCCGGACCGGGCCGGGGGGCGGCGCCGGCCAAGGCCCCGCCGGCGACTCCCGGCGGGGGTGGCGCCGTCCCGGCGCTTGGTCCGGCCGCGCTCGCCGGGGATCAGCTCCTGGCACCGCCGGCGCCGCCGGTCGCCGTGCGGCCCGAGGAGGACCCGGCCTTCACCCGGGTGACCGGCGACGTCAGGACCTTCGCCGCGGCGAAGAAGGCCCACCCGCCCGCCGCCGCCAAGGCGAAGGAGGCCCAGGACGCGGCGTTGCCCCCGACCGACGACGTCGCCGGGCAGGCCAGGGCGGCCAAGGTCGACGCGATGGACGCCCAGCAGGCGGGCTCGTTCGACCGGAAGGCCTTCATCGCCGCCGTCAAGACCGCGATCGAGGCCAGGTCCCCGAAGACCCTCAAGGAGGCGGCCGACCCGTCCGCCAGCCGGGCCGGCGAGGTCAAGGGCGAGGTCAAGGGCCTGGTCACGCAGGGCAAGGACGGCCAGGCGAAGGATATCGAGGCGGCCACCGAGGCGGCGCCGGACGAATCCAGGGCGGTGCCCAAGCCGGTCACGCCGATGACCGGGGAGCAGCCGGGGCGGGCCGTGGCGATTCCGGCGGCCGGCGCGGTGCCCAAACCGGCGCCGGCCGAACAGGTCAACCTCGCCGCCGGCAAGCACGAGGCGAACCAGGAGCTGGCGTCGGCGGAGGTCACCGAGGCGCAGCTGGCGCAATCCAACGAGCCCGAGTTCGAGCAGGCGCTGGCCGACAAGCAGGCCGCCGCCGCGCACGCCGACACCGCCCCCGGCGAGTTCCGCCGGCACGAGGCCGAGGCGATCGGGCAGAGCCGGACGCAGGCCGCCGCCCAGACCACCGCGGCGGTCACCGGTATGCAGGGCGCCAAGGGCGCGGCACTGGCCCAACTGGTCGCCGACAAGGGCCGGGCCAAGTCGTCGGACGAAGCGAAACGGGCCGAGGTCACCACGAAGATCCAGGGCATCTTCGCCGCCACCGAAGCCGACGTGAAGAAGCTCCTGGACGGCATCGACCCCAAGGTGGAGGCGGCGTTCGAGCAGGGCGAGGCGGGCGCCCGGTCGGCGTTCGAGACGTACGTCGCGGCCAAGATGTCG
>DASVVF010000074.1:0-2828 GCA_036386695.1 Catenuloplanes sp.
GTGGTGACGATGTTCCAGCCGGCCCGCCCGCCGCTGACGTGGTCCAGCGAGGCGAACCGTCGGGCCAGATTGTACGGCTCGTTGTAGGTCGTCGACGCGGTCGCGATCAGTCCGATGTGGCGGGTCACCCCGGCGAGCGCGGTGAGCAGGACGGTCGGTTCCAGTACCCCGGCCGGCCGGCGGCCCAGGTCGTTCCAGAGCACCGGGCCGTCGGCCAGGAACACCGAATCCAGCTTGCCGCGTTCCGCGATCCGGGCCAGGTTCTGGTAGTGCTCCAGGTCGACGTGGGCATGCGGGTCGCTCTCCGGCAGCCGCCAGGCGGCCTCGTGGTGCCCGACTCCCATCAGGAACGCGTTGAGGTGCAGGCGACCCGGTCGGCCGCGCCGCGCCGGGGTGTGCTGGGCGGTGGTCATCGTGGTGTCCTTCCGTCGCGGGCGGCGTATCGATGTGGGGATGGGTGTGGTCAGCGGGCCAGGCCGGTGTAGCGGCCGTCGTGGTACAGCAGCGGGACGCCGTCGCCGTGCCGGCCGAGCAGCGGCTCGGCCAGCACGACCGCGTGGTCGCCGGCGGTCACCCGGTCGATGACCCGGCACAGCAACCACGCAAGGGTGCCGTCGAGGATGGGTACGCCGTGTGGTCCCGGCCGCCACGCGGTCGGGCCGGCGAACCGGTCGACGCCGCTGGCCGCAAACGTCCGGGCCACGCCCTGCTGGTTCTCGGCCAGGAGGTGGACCGCCAGGTGTTCGGCGCGGGCCACCGTCGGCCAGCTCGACGAGGCGCGGTTCAGGCAGAACGACACGATCGGCGGCCGCAGCGACACGGAGGTGAACGAGGTGGCCGTGAACCCGGCGGGGCGCGGGCCGGGGGCGGTCACCACGGTCACCGTGCTGGCCTGGCGGCGCAGCAACGAGCGGAACTCCTCGGCGCCCACCGGGGTGGGGGTCGGGGCCGGTTCGGTGGTCAGGGTCATCGCGTTCCTCCCTGGGGCGCGGCGGGCGGTGTCGATCCGGGCGTAGGGCGGGTGGGGACGATCCGGCGGGGTCACGGGGTACGCCAGGCGGAGAAGCGGCGCTCCAGCTGGACCAGCGCCTGGTTGACCAGCAGGCCGATGGTGGAGATGGTGATGATCCCGGCGTACATGTCGGGGATCGCGAAGTTGTACTGGGCGTAGTTGATCAGGTATCCGAGGCCGGCCTTCGCGCCGACCATCTCGGCGGCGATCAGGATGAGGATCGAGTACGCGGCGGACTGCCGGACCCCGGTGAAGATGGTGGGGATCGCGGCCGGCAGGACGACCTTCTGGAACAACCGCGGCGGACCCAGGCCCAGCGACCGGGCTGATCTGATCAGCAGCGGATCGACGTTGCGGACCCCGCTGATGGTGTTCAGCAGGACCGGCCACGAGCAGGCGTAGCAGATAATGGCGATCTTGGAGGTTTCGCCCAGCCCGAGGATCAGCACGAAGACCGGTAGCAACGCCAGCGCGGCGGTGTTGCGGAAGACCTCCAGCAGCGGGTTGAGCATGGTGGCGACCGGCCGGTACCAGCCGATCACCAGACCGAGCGGGATCGCGGCCGCGATCGCCAGGCCCAGGCCGCTCAACGAGCGCAGCAGGCTCGCTTGCAGATGCGCCGCCAGGTCTCCCGAGACCAGCAGCGCCCACCAGGCGTTGATCACCTCGGACAGCGGTGGCAGGAAGGTGGCGTCGACGACGCCGAGCCGGGGGAACGCCTCCCAGACGACGGCCAGCGCCGCGATGGCGGCGACCCGCTTGCCGAGCGCGGCTGCGCCGCGCAGGACCCGTGCCCGGCGGCGGGCGGCGGGTGGCGGTGTGCTGCGCGCGGGCCGGTCGGCGCCGCCCGTCCCGGGCCCGACCGGTTCAGGCCCGACCGGTTCGGTTACGGCTGCCATGGGGGTGGCCGGCGACGCGGTCCTCGGCGGCGACGGGGTGTCGGTGATGCTAGACAAGGCGGCTCTCCTCACGTTGGCGGGCCAGCTCCTGGTCCTGGGCCCGACTGACCTCGTCGCGCAACAGGCTCCAGATCTCGTGCCGGTAGCGGCCGAACTCCGGGTCGGAACGCAGGTCCTCGGTTGTCGAGCGGGCGGTGATCGGGATGTCGACGATCTTCTTGATCCGGCCGGGTCGGGAAGTCATGACCGCGACCCGCTGGCCGAGGTAGACGGCCTCCTCGATGCCGTGGGTGATGAACACGATGGTCTTTCCGGTCCGCTCCCAGATGCTCAGCAACTCGTCCTGCAGGCTGTCGCGGGTCTGCGCGTCCAGGGCGGCGAACGGCTCGTCCATCAGCAGGATGTCGGGGTCGAAGGCGAGGCTGCGGGCGATGGCGACGCGCTGCTTCATGCCACCGGACAGCTCGTGGGGGTAGCGGTCGTCGAATCCGGACAGCCCCACCAGCCGCAGGAAGTCCCGGGCCAGGGCCGCCCGCTGCCGGCGGGGCAGGCCCTTGGCTTCGAGTCCGAACTCGACATTGCCCTGCGCGGTGCGCCAGGGAAGCAACGCGTACTGCTGGAAGACGACCCCCCGGTCCAGGCCCGGCGCCCGCACCGGCGCACCGTCGATCAGAATCCGACCGGAGGTGGGGGTGGACAGCCCGCCCAACAGGTCCAACAGGGTCGACTTGCCGCAGCCGCTGGGCCCGACGAGCACCAGGAACTCGCCGGCGGCCACGTCGAAGCTGATGTCCCGCAGGGCGGTGACGCTCGCGCCCCGGGCCTGGAAGACCTTGCCGACGTCGACAAAGCTGATCTTCGTGGTCATTTCCCGGCACCGCCGTCGCGGAACGGGTTGAACTCGTTGGTGTAGATGT
>DASVVF010000075.1:0-5508 GCA_036386695.1 Catenuloplanes sp.
CGGATCAGCCGGGTCTTGCCCTGGCCACGCTCGCCGAGTAGCACCATGTCGTGCCCGGCCAGGATCGCCCGCTCGACCTCCGGCAGGACGGTGTCGTCGTAGCCGACGATGCCGGGAAACCGCGGCGTACCGGCGCGCAGGGCGGCCAGCAGGTTCTCCCGCAGCTCCTGTTTCACGGTGCGGTGCCGGTGCCCGGCGGCGCGCAGGGCGCCCACGGTGCGCGGCAGACCGGCGGGCGGTACGGGCGGGAACGGGTGCGCCTGGGTCACGCCACCGACGCTAGCCCCCCGGTGCTGTGCGCGACTGTCGGACCCGGCTGTGGCGCACGCCACAGCTTGGCCTCGGCCACCGTCCCCGCGCCGACGACGCAGCGCCCCGGGGCCCCACCGGCGGTCGCGTGTAGCGTGCCAGATGCGGCGATCAACAGCGGAGGCAACGTGGATTTCAGCTACTCGGCCACGGCGCGCGACCACCTGGATCGGGTGCGGGCCTTCATGGCCGCCGAGATCGAGCCCCGGGAGGGGCCGACCCTGCGCCTGGCCCAGCACCGGCCCGACGGCGCCGCCCTGGTGGCCGCCCTGGTCGACGAGCTGAAAGCGAAGGCCCGGGCCGACGGGCTGTGGAACCTGTTCCTGCCGGACCGCGAGCACGGCGCCGGGCTGGACAACCGCGACTACGCCCCGCTGGCCGAGGCGATGGGCGGGTCGGCGCTGGCCCCCGAGGTCTTCAACTGCAATGCCCCGGACACCGGCAACGCCGAGGTGCTGCTGCACTTCGGCAGCGGGCCCCAGCGCGAGCAGTGGCTGCGGCCGTTACTCGACGGCGAGATCCGCTCCGCGTTCTGCATGACCGAACCGCAGGTCGCGTCCTCGGACGCGTCGGCCATCGCCGCCACCGCCGTCCTCGACGGCGACGAGGTGGTGCTCAACGGCCGCAAGTGGTGGAGCACCGGGGTGGGGCACCCCCGCTGCCGCTTCGTGATCTTCATGGGGGTGACCGACCCGGACGCGCACCGCTACGCCCGGCACTCGATGGTGCTGGTCCCGCTGGACACCCCCGGCGTGCGGGTCGAACGGATGTTGTCCACGATGGGGCTGCTCGATCACCCGGGCGGGCACGGTGAGGTGTCCTTCACCGACGTACGGCTGCCCCGCTCGGCCGTGATCGGGGAACCCGGGCAGGCGGCGATGATCGCCCAGAGCCGGCTCGGGCCCGGCCGGGTGCACCACTGCATGCGGCTCATCGGGCTGGCCGAGCGGGCACTGCGGCTGGCCTGCCAGCGCGGCACCCAGCGGGTGGCCTTCGGCAAGCCGCTGGTCAACCTGGGTGGTAACCGGGAGCGCATCGCCCAGGCCCGCATCGCCATCGAGCAGGCCCGGCTGCTGGTGCTGCGGACCGCGTGGCTGCTCGACACCCAGGGGCTGGGCGCCGCGCTGTCGGAGGTCTCGCAGATCAAGGCGCTGGTCCCCCGGATGGCGCAGGACGTCATCGACCTGTCGATCCAACTGCACGGCGGCGCGGGTCTCTCCGACGACCTGCCGCTGGCCGCGGCCTGGACAAACGCGCGGGCGTTGCGGCTGGCCGACGGCCCGGACGAGGTCCACCTCGGGGTGGTGGCCCGGTTGGAGCTGCGCCCGTACCTGACGGCGTCGGCCGAGCAGCCAGCGGCCGGATAGGGGCAACCCGATGGGAGACCGGATGCGCCGAAACATCCTCATCACCGGGGCCAGCTCCGGGCTGGGGGCCGAGATGGCCCGGCAGTTCGCCGCCGACGGGCGGAACCTGGCCCTGTGCGCGCGGCGCGGCGACCGGCTGGAGCAGCTGCGCGCCGAGGTGCTCGCCGAGCGTCCCGGCAGCACCGTGGCGGTGCGCACCCTCGACGTCGACGACCACGACGCGGTGTTCGCCACCTTCCGCGCCCTGGACACCGAACTCGGCGGACTGGACCGGGTGGTGGTCAACGCCGGCATCGGCAAGGGCCAGCCGGTGGGGACCGGTCGCTTCGACGCCAACCGGGCCACCGCGTTCACCAACTTCGTCTCCGCCCTGGCCCAGTGTGAAGCGGCCATGGAGCTGTTCCGGGCCCGGGGGCGGGGGCACCTGGTGGTGGTGTCCTCGGTCAGCGCGGTACGCGGCATGCGCGGCAACATCACCGCGTACGCGGCCAGCAAGGCGGCCGTCGCGAGCCTGGCCGAGGGCATCCGCGCCGACGTGCTGGGCACCGACATCCGGGTGACCACCCTGTTCCCCGGCTACATCCGCTCGGAGATGAACTCCCGCAGCCCCCGGGCGCCGTTGATGGTCGACACCGCACCGGGGGTGGCGGCCATGGTCAAGGCGATGGAGCGGGAACGCGCCACCGCCACCGTGCCGGGCTGGCCGTGGGTGCCGGTGAGCTGGGTGCTGCGGCACGCGCCGCTGCGGCTGGTCGCGAAGGCCACCTGATGCCGACCGGGCGGCCGGTGCGCGACCCGTTCGACGTCGCCGCCGCGCACCGTTGGCTGGCCGGCGAACTCGACGGGCTGCCCGACACCGTTCCGGCGGTCAGCCAGTTCGCCGGCGGGGCGTCGAACCTGACGTACCTGTTGCGGTACCCGGACCGCGACCTGGTGCTGCGTCGGCCGCCCACCGGCACCCGGGCCACCTCGGCGCACGACATGGCCCGCGAGTACCGGCTGCAACGCGCCCTCAAGCCGGTCTACCCGTACGTGCCGACCGTGCGGGCGCTGTGCCGGGACCCGGGCGTGCTGGGCAGCGACTTCTACGTGATGGACCATGTCGCCGGCACCATCCTGCGCGGCAACTTGCCGGCCGGGATGACGCTGGACGTCGCGGCGGCGCGGGCGCTGTCGGAGACGTTCGTCGACACCCTCGTCGATCTGCACCGGGTGGACGTCGGCGCCGCCGGGCTGAGCGACCTGGGCCGCGGCGAGGGGTACGTGGCCCGCCAGGTGGCCGGCTGGACGCGGCGCTACGCCGGGGCCCGCACGCCGAACGTCCCCCGCTTCGGCCGGGTCACGTCCTGGTTGGCCGAACGCCAGCCGGCGGACGCCGCCAGCTGCCTGATCCACAACGACTTCCGGCTGGACAACCTGGTCCTGACCGGGGACGACCCGCTGCGGGTGGTGGGCGTGCTGGACTGGGAGATGGCCACCATCGGGGATCCGCTGATGGACCTCGGCGCGGCGCTGGCGTACTGGGTGCAGGCCGACGACGACCCCGTCGCCCGGATCACCCGCCGGCAGCCGACCCACCTGCCGGGCATGTTGACCCGGCGTGAGGTGCTGGAACGCTACGCCGAGCGCAGCGGGCTGGCCGTCGACGACTGGGCGTTCTACGAGGTGTTCGGCCTGTTCCGGCTCGCTGTGATCGCCCAGCAGATCTACTACCGCTACCACCGCCGGCAGACCCGCAACCCGGCGTTCCGGCACTTCTGGTTGGTCGTGGGCTATCTCGACTGGCGGTGCCGGCGGCTGATCCGCCGGGCCGGCTGACCCGGCCGGGCGGGTCGGCAGGTGGTACCGGTCGTCGGGCGTCGGCACCGGCTTCGACTAGCATCGGTTTCCCATGAGCGCCACGCTGATCGCCAAGGACCTGGCCGCCGGGCACGGGGACCGCACGCTGTTCACCGGCCTGGACCTGGTGGTGGCCCCGGGCGACGTGATCGGCCTGGTCGGGGTCAACGGGGCCGGCAAGTCGACCCTGCTGCGTACCCTGGCGGGCCTGCTGCCCGTGGAAGAGGGCAGCGTCCAGCTCAACCCGCCCACCGCCACCCTGGGGTACCTCCCCCAGGAACCCGATCGCCGCCCCGACGAGACGGTGCGGGCGTTCCTCGCCCGACGCACCGGGGTGAGCGCCGCCCAGCAGGCCCTGGACGCGGCCACTGGGGCCCTCACCGAGGGCCGACCCGGCTCCGACGACGAGTACGCCGTGGCGTTGGAACGCTGGCTGGCGCTGGGCGGGGCGGACCTCGACGAGCGGGCCGCCCAGGTCACCGCCGATCTGGGCCTCACGGTGAACCTCGACCAGCCGATGACCGCCCTGTCCGGCGGGCAGGCGGCCCGCGCCCAGATGGCTTCGCTGCTGGTCAGCCGGTACGACATCTTCCTGCTCGACGAGCCGACCAACGACCTGGACCTGGACGGGCTGGGTCGGCTGGAGCAGTTCGTCGCCGGGCTGCGCGCCGCGCTGGTGCTGGTCAGCCACGACCGGGAGTTCCTGGCCCGCACCGTGACCAGGGTGGTCGAGCTGGATCTGGCCCAGCAGCAGGTCCGGCACTACGGCGGCGGCTACGCCGGGTACCTGCACGAGCGCGAGCTCGCCCGCCGGCACGCCCGCGAGGAGTACGAGGATTACGCCGACACCCGCGCCGGGCTGGAGGCGCGGGCCCGCACCCAGCGGGCGTGGATGGAGAAGGGGGTGAAGAACGCCCGCCGCAAGGCCACCGACAACGACAAGATCGGTCGCAAGTTCCGGGCCGAGGCCACCGAGAAGCAGGCCGCCAAGGCCCGGCAGACCGACCGCCTGATCGAACGCATGGACGTGGTCGAGGAGCCCCGCAAGGAGTGGGAGCTGCGGATGGAGATCGCCGCGGCCCCCCGGGCCGGTGCGGTGGTGGCCGCCCTGCGCGCCGCGGTGCTGCGCCGTGGCGATTTCACCCTCGGGCCGGTGGACCTGCAGGTCGACTGGGCCGACCGGATCGCGATCACCGGGGCGAACGGCTCCGGCAAGTCGACGCTGCTGGCCGCGTTGCTGGGGCGGCTGCCGGTGGCGGCGGGGCAGGCCACGCTCGGCCCCGGTGTGGTGGTGGGCGAGGTGGACCAGGCGCGCGGTCTGTTCCTGGGCGACGAGCCGTTGGTGGGCGCGTTCGCCGCGGCGGTGCCGACGATGGTGCCGAGCGAGGTCCGCACCCTGCTGGCCAAGTTCGGTCTGCGTGAGCAGGTCCTGCGCCCGGCGGGCACCTGCTCCCCGGGCGAGCGCACCCGGGCGGCGTTGGCGCTGTTGCAGGCCCGCGGGGTCAACCTGTTGGTGCTCGACGAGCCGACGAACCACCTGGACCTGCCCGCGATCGAACAGTTGGAGTCGGCGCTGGCCGGCTACCCGGGCACGCTGCTGCTGGTGACCCACGACCGGCGGATGCTGGACGCGGTGCGGACCACCCGTCGGCTGGAGCTGCACGCCGGCCGGGTGACCGAGCGCTGAGCCGCGGGGTCGCTCACCCGGTGGCGGGACCGGGCGGACCCTCGTTGGCCACCCGGTCGAGGGCGGTCACGCAGTACCGGTGGGCGCCCACGGTCGCGTCGCGGGTGCTGTGCTCACCGGCGCCGCTGGACCGCACGGTGGCGACCAGCCGGGCCGCCGCGGCGCCCGGGTCCAGGCGGTAGACCGCGAACGACGTCGCGGGTCGCCCCGGCGCCGGCCGCCAGCTGACCGTCACCCCGGCACCGGCGGCCCGGCGCACCGCGGTGGCCACCGGTGCCGCCGGAGGGGCCGCCGGAAGCTGCGCCA
>DASVVF010000076.1:0-13931 GCA_036386695.1 Catenuloplanes sp.
GCAGCGGCACGGTGTCCGGGTCGAGCTGCGGGCGTCTCCGTACGGCGGAACGCTGGCCATCGTTCTGATCCCGGCGACCCTGGTGATCGAGGCACCGAGCCCGCTCGGGCAGTCGGCCAGGTCTCCGGCCACCGCCGAGCAGCGCGACCGCGGCTCCGACGACACCGCGATCGTCCCGGTCGGCGCGGCCGGCAACGGCCCGCTCGCCAACGGCCCGCTCGCCAACGGCTACGCCGAGCTGGCCGGCAACAGCCAGGCCAGCCCGAAGGGCAACGGCCACGCCGGGCCGGCCGGCAACGGCCAGCCGGGTCCGCTGCGGCGGGGCACCTTGACCGGGGTCGGCACCGCCCACAACGCGCTGGTTCGCGCCGCCGACCCGCCGGGCCGCACCGCCGACCAGAGCCGCACCGCCGACCAGAGCCGCACCGCGGACCCGCCGGGCCGCGCCGGGGAGCCGCCGGGGTGGACCGGGGAGCCGCCCACAGGTGAAGCTGACGGCCGCGGGCCCCAGCCGGCCAACGGACCCCAGCCGGCCAACGGACCCCAACCTGCCAACGGACCCCAGCCGGCCAACGGACCCCAACCGGCCAACGGGCACCGGATGCCGGGTGGCCCCGAACCGCGGGTGTCGGCCCGTGTCGCGATGCCGGCGGCGGAACCCGTCGCCGGGCTGCCGACCCGGGGACGCACCGCGGCACCCGGCACGCCGACACCGCCGACCGGGGTCACCCCGAACGGCCTGCCGCGCCGGGTCCGGCAGGCCAGCCTGGCAGCGCCGCTGCAGCAGGTGCCGACGGAGTTCGGCAACGACACGAAGGCCGACACGGCGGATGAGACCCGCTCACCCGAGGAGATCCGCAACCGGCTCGCGTCGTACCAGCAGGGAACCGCCCGGGGCCGGTCGGAGGCCGGACGGGCGCACGAGGCGGGGAAGGAGGACGGCTAAATGGTGCAGAAGGCGAACACGGTTACCGACCTGCACTGGTTACTCGACGACCTGGTCGCCCGGGTCGGCCCGGCCCGGCAGGCGGTGGTGTTGTCGGCCGACGGCCTGCTGATCGCCGCGTCGGGCGGGCTCAGCCGGGACGACGCCGACCACCTCGCCGCGGTGGCCGCCGGGTTGCAGAGCCTGGCCCGGGGTGCGGGGCGTCGCTTCGGCGGCGGGGAGGTGCGGCAGACCATCATCGAGATGGAATCGGCGTACCTCTTCGTGACCGCTGCCGGCCACGGCGCGTGTCTTGCCGTCCTGGGCACCGAGGACGCCGACATCGGCCTCGTCGCATACGAGATGGCGATGCTGGTGGCCCGCTTCGGGCAGTTCCTGTCGACGGACCCGCGGGAGCCCGGCGACCCGGTCCCGGCCAGCGGCGGACCGGCATGACGTCCCCGGCGCAGGACCCGGACGATCTGTGGCTGGACGAGGACGCCGGGCCGGTGGTCCGGCCGTACGCGATGACCCGGGGCCGGACCCGGCCGGCGACCGGGACGTTCGACATGATCGCCCTGGTCGTCGCCACCCAGCCGGCTTCGCCGTCGATGACGATGCTCGAACCGGAGCACCTGCAGATCATCGAGCTGTGCCAGCGCCCGCTGTCGGTGGCGGAGGTCTCCGCCCACCTGGACCTTCCGTTGGGAACGGTGCGGGTGCTGCTCGGCGACCTGCTCGGCGAGGGCTACATCCTGGCCCGCGGGCCCAAGGCGGCCGACCAGCCGCACAACCAACGCGTACTCAAGGCGGTGATCAATGGACTTCGAGCCCTCTGAGGCTGCCGGCGGGCCGCAGCGGCTGCCGACGGCGGTCAAGATGCTGGTGGCCGGCGGGTTCGGCGTCGGCAAGACCACCATGGTCGGTGCGGTCAGCGAGATCAAACCATTGACCACCGAGGAGTCGCTCACCGTCGAGGGCATCGGCGTGGACGACGTCTCGGGCGTGGAGGCCAAGTCCACCACCACCGTCGCGATGGATTTCGGCCGGATCACCATCAGCGACGACCTGGTGCTCTACCTCTTCGGCACGCCCGGCCAGGACAGGTTCTGGTTCGTCTGGGACGAGTTGGCGCTGGGGGCGATCGGCGCGGTGGTGTTGGCCGACACCCGGCGGTTGGCCGACTGTTTCCCCTCGGTCGACTACTTCGAACGACGGGGCACCCCGTTCATCCTCGCGGTGAACTGCTTCGAAGGGGCGCAGGTCTACGAGCCGGACGAGCTGCGGCTGGCCCTGGACCTCGATCCGGACGTACCCCTGGTGCTCTGCGACGCCCGGGACCGGGAGTCGAGCAAGCGGGTGCTGATCGCCCTGGTGGAACACGTGATGGCGGACGCGGAGCCGGCACCGGTCGGGTGAGCCCTCACAGCTCCCCCCAGTAGTCGGCCAGACCGTAGAAGCCCTGGTTGAAGTCGATGTGCCGGTCGAGGAACACGGCCAACGGCCGGTGGTCGGCCCGCAGCGGGGCGAGCAGTCGGCGACAGTGGCCGATCAGCTCCTCCAGCCGGGCGGTGACGTCCGCCCGGGGCACGCCGAGCAGCAGGGCGTTCACGTCGCCCCAGCTGACGTCGCGGTGGTAGGTGCCGAAGTCGTTGAGGATACGGATGACCCGCTGCACCTGGCGGCCGGCTTCGAGCAGTTCGTCGACGGCACCCACCGGCCCGTCGGTGGTGAAGATCCAATGGGAGACATACACCAGGGAATAGCCGAACTCGGCCCCTTCCAGGTAGGCGTCCAGCGTCGGCAACGGCGCCGCCGGGTCGGTGGCGCGGGCCTGCTTCCATTCCCAGTCGCGGGCCATCGACGCCAGCATCCGGTGGAGTTCCACCCGCCACACGTCGCCGAGGACCGCGAACGCGGGTGCGGTGGCCAACTCGTCGCGGATCTCGGCGAGGTAGGCCGCCAACGGGTCGCCGCTCGGCGCCGGGGCTCCGTCGGCCACCGCCCGGCACCGGGCCACGATGTCGTCGATCTCGGAGCGGGACGTGGCGAGGTGGTCCATCAGCCGGTCCACGCCGAAGATCCACATGGTGATCCGGTTGGCGGCCCGCAGCTTCTCCGCCGACACCCCGGGCGCGCAGAACGTGTTGGCCAGCGCGATCGTGCTGAAGAACGTCGCGTCGAACGGCCTGGCCGGAAACAGCTCGGGGTACGCCGCCGCCCGCCCGAGCAGGTCACGCTGCACCTGACTGGCCACCGCGCAGGCTTGTCCGCATTCGCGCGCCGACATCTGCTCCGTCACCTGTGTGGTCAACCCGTCCACCGCTACCTCCCCATCGTCGCCGGTCAGCTTCGCACGCCCGCGCGGTGCCGCCGCAGCGGGTGAACGCCGCGATCCTTGTATCGTGCACATCGACAGCACACCAGGCGCGAGCCACTCAACCAGCGGGGGGTCAGCCGCGAGCAGGGACGGCGATCGCCAGGTCATCGCGTCGAACCGGAAGGCGCGCCATGACTACGCGATCCTCAAGACGTACGAGGCGGGGATCTCCCTGGTCGGCACCGAGGTCAAGTCGCTACGAGCGGGCCGGGTGTCGTTGGTGGACGCGTTCGCCCACGAGCACGACGGGGAGATCCTGCTGCACGGGCTGCACATCGCGGAGTACGGGTTCGGCTCCTGGACGAACCACCAGCCGCGCCGGACGCGCAAGCTGCTCCTGCGCCGGGTGGAGATCGCGAAGATCATCGAGAAGGTGCGGGACGGTGGCCTGACCCTGGTCCCGCTGTCGATGTACTTCGCGAACGGCTGGGCGAAGGTCGAGTTGAGCCTGGCGCGGGGCCGGCGGTCGTACGACAAACGGCAAGCCATGGCGGAACGGGACGCGAACCGCGAGATCGCCCGTGAGCTGGGTCGCCACCTCAAGGGCCGGGATGTTTGAATCGCTGCCATGGATCCACTGATATTCGTGATGCTGCTGTTGGCCGCCGCCGTACTGCTGTTGGCCTCGGTATTGGTGTCCCGGGCGGGTGAGCAGGCCCGGACGGCCCGGCAGCTGGCGACGATCGAACGCCGGCTGCAGGCCGTCATGGACCACCTCGGCGTCGTCGAGCCGGAACCGGTGCTGCCGCAGGTGGTGACCGAGTTGGAGGGGGGCCGGAAGATCCAGGCCATCAAGGTCTACCGGGACCTGACCGGCACCGGTCTCAAGGAGGCCAAGGACGCGGTCGAGGCGATGGCCCGTGACCGCGGCCTGTGAGCGCCGGCGCCGACACCCCCGAACGCCGGTGGATATGAACGGTGCAGCGGTGGGCGGAATTACCGGGCCGGTCGCACCGTTGTAGTTTCGGTGGCGGTGTATCCGCTGTCCCCGGGCCGGAACACCGACCGCGCGAAGCGACCAGGCTGGACCGACCACCTGGTCATAAGGGGATGGTTTCCGTGCATTACCCGGCCGACGAAGCCGTTCTGGCCGAAGCTCTGTTCACCTCTCATCTGCAAGCCTCCGACACCACCGTGCCCGCGGAGACCGTCCGCGAGGTGGTCGCCGCGCACCTGGCCCGGCATGGCCCGGACGGGTGCGCCGGGCTCGTGGCCTACGAGTTCGGCGAGCACCCGTACTGCGCGGTGCGACGCATGGCATGGGCCCGGCGTACGGTGCGGGCGACCTTCGGGCCGCCCGCGCTGCAGTCGGCCTGACGCCCCCCGTTGGCGACGCCGCGGCCATCCGCATGGTCGCGACGTCGCGACGGGGCGCTGCGTCCCCAGCGGGGTCATCCGTCGATACGGGTGATGTTGCGGATCTTGTTCATCGCGTCGAGGGCGGCGACCTTGTACGACTCGGCCAATGTCGGGTAGTTGAACACCGCGTCGACCAGATAGTCGACCGTGCCGCCGCAGCCCATGACGGCCTGCCCGATGTGGACCAGTTCGGTGGCGCTGGTGCCGAAGATGTGCACCCCGAGCAGTCTGCGGTCGTCGGGCGAGACGAGAAGCTTGAGCAGGCCGTACGAGTCGCCGAGAATCTGCCCCCGGGCCAGTTCCCGGTACCGGGCGATGCCCACCTCGAACGGCGTCGAGGTGTTGGTCAGTGCGTCCTCGGTCGCCCCGACGAAGCTGATCTCGGGGATGGTGTAGATGCCGATCGGCTGGAGCTGGTGCATGGCCCGCGCCGGCTCGTCGCAGGCGTGGTGCGCGGCGAGCCGCCCCTGCTCCATCGACGTGGACGCCAGCGCGGGGAACCCGATCACGTCACCGACGGCGTAGATGTGCTCGACCGCCGTACGGTAGTGCTCGTCGACCGCGATCCGGCCGCGTTTGTCGGCGCTCAACCCGGCCGCCTCCAGGGCCAGGTCGTCGGTCTGGCCCTGCCGGCCGGCGGAATACATCACGGTGTCCGCGACGATCTTCTTGCCGCTCCTGAGAATGGCCAGGGCGGCGGTCTGGTGCTGCTCGACGGAAGCGACCTCCTCACCGAACCGGAACGTCACCGACAGGTCGCGCAGGTGGTATTTCAACGACTCGACGATCTCCGCGTCGCAGAATTCCAGCATCTGACCGCGGCGCTCGACCACGGTGACCTTGGTGCCGAGCGCGGCGAACATGGAGGCGTACTCCATACCGATCACGCCGGCGCCCACGACGATCATCGACCGGGGTACGGCCTGCAGGTTGATGACGCCGTCGGAGTCGACGATGGTGCGGTCGTCGAAGTCCACGCTGTCGGGGCGGGCGGGACGGGTGCCCGCAGCAATAATGATCTTATCGGCGGTGACCTTGGAATCCCGGCCGGACCCGTCCACCACCAGCACGGAGCCCGGGTCGGCGAACCGCCCGGTGCCACTGATCATGGTGATGTGGTTGCGGCTGAGCTGGTTCTGGATGACGTCGGTCTGGCGGCTGATGACGTGCTGGGTGCGGGCAGCCAGGTCACGCACGGTGATGTCCTGTTTGACGCGGTAGTTGCTGCCGTAGAGCTCCCGCTGATTGAGGCCGGTCAGATACACCACCGCCTCGCGCAGCGTCTTCGACGGCACGGTGCCCGTGTTGATGCACACTCCGCCGATCATGTCGCGACGGTCGACGATCGCCACCCTGCGTCCGAGCTTGGCGGCGGCGATGGCCGCCTTCTGCCCGCCGGGGCCGGAGCCCAGCACCAGTACGTCGTAGTCAGCCACCCACCAAGGGTCGCAAGTCATGGCCTTCGCCGCCACCGCACGTTCAGACCGGTCAGGCAACCGAGCCGTACGGCTGTAGGCCCCGGCCGCACCGTCACTGCCAGGGCCACCGGCCGCTCAGGCGGTCCTCCATCGCCGGGATCATCCGGAACGCCTGGTCACTGAGCCCGCCCACGGTCACCCGGGTCGCCGTCCCCGACGGTGCGTGCCCGTAGCGGTAGCCGGCCAGGTTGAAGGTCACCATCGGCACGGTCGCCGGCACCGCCCGGTCGACCGGGCCGTCGGCGGCCGCCTGCTCGTCGGTGAGCACGACCACCCGGTCATGGCCGGCGAAGCAACCGCGCAGCGCGGTCGCCGTGTTGGTGCCGCCGCCCATGAAGTAGCCCTCGGACCGCCATCGACCGAGCGCCGCCAGCACCGACTCGCCGCGCCGCCGCCGGAAAGGCATGGTCCGGTCGGAGAACGACACGACGTCCGCGTGAGCGCACCGGCCGGCCAGCGCCAGCCCGAACAGCGTCGCCGCGTCCCAGCGCATCAGCGTGCCGTCCCGGCTGAAGCCGGCGTCCATCGACCCGGACGTGTCAATCATGATCAGTGTCCGACCGGTCATCGTCGGCACGTTGCCCAGGGCATGCCCGAGCGCCTGCTCCAGCGGGTACGCCCAGCGCAGCGACGGAGCCGCCCGGTACGCCGACAGGAACCGCATCGGCAGCTGCCGGGACCGGGCCACCTGCGCGGGATCCGCCAGCCGGGTGGCCACCGTCGCCGCCACGTCGTCGCCGACCCCCGCCTGGTCGAAGCCGCGCAGGTTGCGCAGCAGGGCCATGTAGCCCATCGACGGGATCATCGCCGTCCACAGCGCGGCACGGTCCAGTCGCGCCCCGGCGAGCGAGAGCGCGTCCTCCCACGTCATTCCCGCGGTGCGCAACGCGTCCGGGTCGAGCAGCACCGACGGGTCGGCCAGCGCGGCCACCCGCAGGTCGGCGTTCGCCCGCACCGTCGGCAGCCCGGCGGGTACGTTGTCGCCGCGCCCGTGCCGACGGTCCAGGGCGTAGCGGAACAGCTCGCCCTGCGTCGGCGTGGCCGGCGCCGGGTGGACGAGGTCGAGCACGTCGGCGAAGCGGAAGGCCGCCGCCGTGGTGTCGTACTTCAGCAGCGCATGCTCGGTGTAGAGGCGGCGGGCCGCGTCGGCGACACCGCGCTTGACCGGCTTCGGGATCGCCCGGCCGTGCCGCGACGTCCAGTACGCCAACAGCTCTCCCGGCTCGTCCGGGCGCTGCAGCACCGAATCGATCAGCGCGCGAGCGCCCGGCTGCCCCGCGGTGACCAGCGCGCGGGTGGCTTCGGCGGCACCGACCAGCGCCGCGGAGCGCATGTTGGCCTCGGCGCGCAGCCAGCGCAGGAAGCCCGCCGTCCAGGCCGGGTCCTCGACAGCGATCCGCCGCACCAGACCCGCGAACCGGTCGTCGCGGTCGGCCGCCGACTCGTAGAACGTCCGCTCACCGACCATATTGGTCACGGCCAGCAGAAACAGCTCCGAGCGCGGGTCGCGCGAGTATCCCGTACCACCCTGGTGGGTCACGGCGTCCGGGACCGGCGAGGACCGGATCGGGCCGTCCTCGGCGATCAGGCGACGCATGGTCGCGGCGGCCGCGGCCCGGTTGAACTTGCCCATGGAACGACCCCCGTCGTTGTCTGTGGCCCCGGTGGTCGACCCGAGTGGACGGACGCCGGGCGACCGAGATCGGGGTCGGCGGCGGTAAACGTGCTCTGCCAGTTGAGCTACGGCGGCCAATGGACCGCCGGCGGGACTCGAACCCGCAACCCCGTCATCCTGAATGAAGTAACCGTCGCCTGCGCACCGGCGACCGGCATCCGTCCTACGGGCAACTCCCGAGATCAGGTATCACGCCGCGGACCAATTTTCGCTGAGAAGGAAGTAGCCGCGGCGCCTCGCACCGGGAGGTGCTGAAAGGACCATAGCGGGCCCCCCGGCGACCCGGCGAGCGGTTATTTCCCGCCCTACGCCGGTTGCCGACGCCGGGCCCGGGCCAGGGCCAGGGCCGCCACCGGAAACCCGATGGCTCCGAACAACATGGCCCCCAGGAACATGGAGGTCTCGCGGTGCTCCACCGGCACCCGAGTGTCCCACACATCCGAGGCCGGCTGCTCCGGGTCGTACACGATCGGGACCTGGTCGCCGACGCTGGGCAGCGGGCCGGGTGCGCCGCTGTCGATCGCCGCCCGCACCTGGCGGCCGTCCGCGGTGCGGAACTCCACATAGGCCGTGGTGTGCCTGCCGCGCGTGATCTCGACGACCCGGGCCGGCGCCGGCTGCCCCCGCTGCTGTAACGCCGAATCGGCCCGCCACTCCCGGTAGGCGCCGTACCCGAACACCCCCGTGACGACGATCCCCATCGTGATGAACAACCAGAGCGGCGGAAGCCGCCGGGACGAGAAAACCATGGGCGCCTATTGCCCGGTTGGCCGCTGTCCGTAACGGTCGTGCCCGCGATGGGCGTCCGGTGGTGCCCGATTCGGCCGGTTTCCCCAGGTCAGGGGTGCATTTAAGGAATTCATAATGAACCATGTCTGACCCGGTTCCGTATTCCTAGGCACGCTGGCCGACCCGGTTGGCCCGGATTCACGAGGGAGCCGCGACATGCGTCGACGCAGGGTGATGGTGGCGACCGGGGTCGCGCTCGCCGGAATCGTCACCGGGTGGGCGGCATTGACGACGCCGATCGCGAGCGCGCAGAACACCCCCCGCGCCGGCGCCGTCGACACCCGGCGTGCCGCGCCCGCCGACGCACCCCGCACGCTCGCGGGTCCCCCCGGCTCACCGAGCGCGGTCAACGGTCGACTCAGCGTCTGCGGCGTCAACCTGTGCAATCAGGCCGGCGACCCGATCCAGCTGCGCGGCATGAGCAGCCACGGCATCCAGTTCTTCCCGGACTGCCTCAACCGGGACTCGCTCGCCGCCCTGCGCAACGACTGGAACGCCGATTTCGTGCGCATCTCGATGTACGTGCAGGAGGGCGGCTTCGAGACCGACCCGGCGGGCTTCACCGCGCGGGTCAACGAGGCCGTCGAACAGGCGACCGCGCTGGGCCTCTACGCGATCATCGACTTCCACATCCTCACCCCGGGCGATCCGAACTTCAACCTGGCCCGGGCGAAGACCTTCTTCGCCGACGTCGCCGCCGAGCACGCCGACAAGGACAACGTCATCTACGAGGTGGCCAACGAGCCGAACGGCGTCAGTTGGGACGACATCAAGAGCTACGCCGAAGAGGTCATCCCGGTCATCCGGGCCTCCGCGCCGGACAGCGTCGTGTTCGTCGGCACCCGCGGCTTCTCCTCGCTGGGCCTCACCGACGGCGCGGACGAGACGGAGATCGTCAACGACCCGGTCGACGCGGAGAACGTCGTCTACACGTTCCACTTCTACGCCGCATCCCACGGGGCCGACCGCCGCGCGGTGGTGGCCCGGGCGGCCCGGAGCCTGCCGTTGTTCGTCAGCGAGTTCGGCACCCAGACCTTCACCGGTGACGGGGCCAACGACCTGGCCAGCGCCACGCAGTGGCTCGACCTACTGGCCGATCTGAAGATCGGATACGCGATGTGGAGCTTCTCGGACGGCCGGGAGACCAACTCCGCGTTCGTCCCCGGCACCTGCCAGGGCACCGATTACACCGGCACCGGCGTACTCACCGAGGCCGGTACCTTCATCCGCGACCGTATCCGTACCGCGTCCGGGGCGTCCTGACCCCGGCTCCGCAGCCGGACGCTGCCGCCCGGGGCTCCCCCTCCCGGCGGCAGCGTCCCGCTGTCGCGACCGGGGTCACCGTCGTTGTCGACGGGCGCCTACGAGACCAGCGTCAGCGACCGGGTCGCCACGCCGATGCGGACCCGCTGTCCCCAGGACAGTTCCAACCGGTCCGCCTCCAGCCCGTCGGCGAACACCACCAGCCGGTCACTCTCGCTGACCAGCTCGAGGCGCGGACCCGCCGTCAGGCGCCCGGCCGTCGACGACACCCCGGTCGCCGGCGACGGCCAGGCTTCCCGGACGAACCAGCACAGCGCGCCCTCGCAGACACCGGGCAGCGTCGGCGGGTCGGTGTCGGCCCGGGACCGGCTGATGGACGCACACCAACCGGTCGCCCCCGAGCCGGTGCCCACCACCACACCGGACGACGACTGCCGCTCCGGGCTACCGTCCGCTGTGGACAGCTGGTAGCGCGAGGACTGGTGCGCCGGGTGTCCGTAGTAGATGTCATTGAGGCCGTGCAGCTCCTGCCCGTCGTCCAGCTCGGCGACGACCATGGTGCGGCGTTCGACAGGGGCACCGCCGCGCAGCAGCCGCCCGACAGCGGACGGTGGATGGCGGACCAGCACGCCGGGATTGCGCCCCGGCTCGGGGTTCACCCCGATCACCGGTTGCCCGTCGAGGTACTTCGCCACGTTGGCCACCAGCCCGTCCTGCCCCACCGCGATCACGGTGTCCTCGGCGGCGAACAGGAACCTGGGCAGATCTCCCCGGTCGACGTGGCCGCGCCGCCAGTCCGGTGGCACCGCGCCGCCGACCGCTCTGAGGGCCGCCACCTGGGCGTCGTGCCGTTCCTGGACCTCCCCCAGCTCGCGGCCGCGCTGCCGCAGGAAGTAGTCGGCCGCCCCCCGGGTGCCGTGTCGGGCGAGCAGCTCGTCCAGCTCGGTGCGTCGGGAAACGGTCACCACCCGGGGGGCCAGCACGGCTCAGGCCCCGGCCCGGGCGGTCAGCCGGCCGATGAGCCGGGTGACCACGTCCGGCGTGATCGTCAGCTCCCCGATCGCCGGCAGCTGGCCGGCCAGCTTCTCCAGCGCGAGGGCGTGGAGGACGGACTCGGGCATGTCGCGGTACGCGGCCAGCCGGGCCGCCTCGGCCTCGGCCTGCGCCAGCCCGACCGCCCGGACGCCGTCCGCCCGGCCCTGCTCGCGGGCGCGGTCGGAATCCGCCGCGAGCCGGGCCCGGTCGGTCTGGCCCTGGCTGGCGACCAGCTTCGACGCGGCGTCCAACTCGGCGGCCCGACGGTCGTTCGCGCCGCGCTGTTCGACCAGCTGCTGCTCACGGCGGGCCAGCTCGATCCTGCTCTGCAGCTCGTTCTCGGCGATCGTGCGTTCCCGCTCGACGGCGTCCGCACGCCGCGCGTACGCCGCCCGGTCGGCGTCCTGCTGCACCGCCTCGCGGGTGGGCGTCTGCAGGGCGCGCTCGACGTCGGGTTCCGGGCGGATCGCCACCACCCGCGCCGACACCACCGTGACGCCGGTCTCGACCAGGCGCGGGTCGGCGGCCAGCGCCGCCGACAGCGCGTCCCGCACGGGGGTGATGCCCGCCCGCAGCGCCTCGGTCAGCGGCAGCCGGGCCAGCAGATCGAGCGCCGGTTGCTGGGCCAACTCGGCCAGCAGCGTCGAGACCTGGTCCAACGGCTGGCCACGCCAGGTGCCGTCGGAGGGGTCGATGGAGAAGTCGAGCCGCTCGGCGGCCACCGCCGGCTCGCTGAGCCGGTACGTCACGGTGGCCTGGACGGTGACGTCGGAGAAGTCGGCGGTCCGGGCGTGGAAGAGCAGCGGCAGCTCCCGGTCGTCGATCGGGACCTCGGACAGCACGGCGGTCAGCCGTCGGTACCAGAACGACTGCCCGACACCCTGGTGGCGGACAGCGCCACGGACGGTGTGGCGTACGTACGTCGTCGGCCCGCCGCGCAGGTGGCGCAGGAAGAAGCGTCGGGTGATGTCGGCCATGATGGACCCCCCTGTTATCGTCATTACGACGATAACCGCCGAACCTACTTATCGTCAAGGTGGTGATAACTATGGAGCCCAGCCTCGTCGCCGTCGACCTGGTGGTGCTGACCATCCGCGACGGCGCGCTCACCGCGCTGCTGGTGCGTCGCGGCATCCCGCCGTACCAGGGTCGGTGGGCGCTGCCCGGGGGGTTCGTCCAAACCGACGAGGACCTGCCCGCCGCCGCCGTGCGCGAGCTTCGGGAGGAGACCGGACTGGCCGCCGCGGGCCACCTCGAACAGCTGCGAACGTACGGAGCACCGCGCCGCGACCCCCGGGGACGGGTGGTCAGCGTGGCCTACCTGGCCCTGCTGCCCGACCTGCCGGTGCCGGCCGCCGGGTCCGACGCCGCCGGAGCCTCGTGGCGGCCGCTGCCGGTGTCACGACTGGCCTTCGACCACGACGAGATCCTCGACGACGGGCTGGAACGGGCCCGGGCGAAGCTCGAATACACCCCGCTGGCGGCCGCGTTCTGCCCGCCCGATTTCACGATCGCGCAGTTGCGCGCGGTCTACGAGGCGGTGTGGGGGGCCAGTCTCGACCCCCGCAACTTCCACCGCAAGGTCACGACGACCGAGGGGTTCGTGACCCCGACCGGACAGCGGCGCGCACAACCCGTCGGGCGCCCGGCCGAGTTGTTCCGCCGCGGACCCGCCGCCGTCCTGCACCCCCCGATGCTGCGTCCGTCCTGACCGGCCGCCTCCGAACCGTCCGCGTGCTGACCGTCCGCGTGCTGACCATCCGCCTGCTGACCGCCCGCCGGCTAGGAGCGCGCCGGTTTGCGGGCCATCAGGTACGCCTGGCGGGTCTTCTCCCGGCCCTCGGGCTCGCGCAGCATCCGGGCGTGCACCACCAGCCCCGCCCTGGCCAGCAGTTCGACCACCCGGTCCGGAGCCAGCCGGTAGACGTCGCAGGAGATCGCGTGGCCATACGCCTGCTCCAGCCGGATCCGCTCGTCGCCGACCTGGAAGGCGAGCAGTAGTTCCCCGCCGGGCGCCAGCACCCGACCGAACTCGGCGAAGACCACCGACAGCCGTTCCGGCGGCGTGTGGATGATCGAGTACCAGGCGACGATGCCGCCCAGGACGCCGTCGCCCAGGTCCAGCTCGGCCATGGAGCCGGTATCGAACCGCAGGCCCGGGTGGTCCCGGCGGGCCACCGCGACCATGCCCGGTGACAGGTCGACGCCGAACGCGTCCAGCCCCAACTCGTGCAGGTGGGCCGTGACCCGACCCGGTCCGCAGCCGAGATCGGCGACCGGCCCGCCGCCGGCGGCCCGCACCAGCGCGGCGAAGGCGGCCAGCAGCGCCCGGTCCAGCGGCTTGCCGGCCAGCTCGGCGCGCAGCACCTCGGCGTAGTCGGCGGCCACGGTGTCGTAGGCGGCCCGCACGGCGGTCAGGTAGGACGGCTGACCCATGCCGGGGATCGTAGTAGGCGGGCCACCGGGAGCCGCCGGGCGTCGGTCCGCGCCCGCCCCCAGCTGCAGCGGGACCAGCGCCGCGCCTCAGTCCGAGGGGGCCGGCGCCGGTCGGGGCGGGGTGTCGACGGGCTGCCAGATCAACGCGTCGGCCGCCCGTCGCACCGCCTCGACGGGTGCGCCGCAGACGTTGGCCGGGATGGCCGGGGTGACGGTCCGGCCCCCGGCGTCGGTCAGGGTGATGGCGATCGCCGGCTCCAGGCTCGCGGGGCACTGGACGTCCCCGGCGTGGGTTTCCGGCGGGCTGCGCAGCGCCCGGACAAGATCACCGAATGGGCCAGCGGAGCGCTGCCGGCTCTGCGGCACCGACTGCCCGACGCTGGGATCGGTGGGGTCGACCGGCCCCCGGGCACGCTCGGCGAAAATGGCCATCGTGAAGGTGCACCGGGTGGCCGACGTCGGCACGAAGTCCGCCGCCAGCGGCTCCGCCTCGACCGGAGCGCTCCCGACCGCAGGCGGCGTGACCGCGTCGACATCGGCGGCCGGGCAGGACCCGCCCAACGGGGTCAGATAGCGCGGTGCGCCCGGGTC